>JACQEE010000012.1 GCA_016200725.1 Chloroflexota bacterium | reverse complement strand
GCGACGCGGTCGGCCTCAGGGAATGCGTCTCGCGTGGCTCTATTTGCCACCAACTCGATCCCCACCATCAGCCCCTGCTGGCGTATCTCGCCGACGTTAGGATGATCCGCAAAGGCTGCATGCAGCAACGACTTCAGCGTTTTGGTGCGAGCACGTACACGCTCGAGCACCGGCTCCGACTCGAAGATGTCCAGGCTGGCCATCGCCGCTGCGCAGGCGATGGGGTTCCCAGCGTAGGTGTGGCCGTGGAAGAGCGTCTTCTCTGGATGGGCGGCGTCATAGAAGGCGCGGTAGACCTTGTCCGTCGCGATGGTTGCCGAGAGCGGGAGATAGCCGCCGGTGATCCCTTTGCCGAGCACCATGATGTCCGGCGTCACACTCTCGAGACCGCATGCGAACATCGTGCCCGTCTTCCCGAACCCGGTCGCTACCTCGTCGGCGATGAGCAGTACGCCATAGCGGTCGCACAACTCGCGCAGCCGCCGCAGGTGTCCTTCCGCCGCCACGAGGATGCCCGCTGCCCCCTGCACGCGGGGCTCAACGATCACCGCAGCGATTTCGTTGGCTCGTTCACGCAGCAAGGCCTCGAGCGCGTTGGCGCACGAGAGGTCGCACGCTAGTCGCGCGCGGCACGTCTCGCAGCGATACCGGTACGGGCTCGGAATGCGCAGCGGCTCGAACAGCAGCGGCTCGTATGGCTTACGGTCGCCTCGACGATGCGCGGCTCGCTGTGCCCGTGCACGATGGCCCACAGCGAGGCGACGCCATCGAGGTACTCGCGACCATCGTTGGCGAAGAGACGGCACCCGGAGGCACGCTCGACGACCAACCGCGGCTCGGCGTCGAAGCGAGCCATCTGCGTGAACGGGTGCCACAGGGCGGAATGGCGCACAGGCTCAGGACTCAAGAGCAACGCTCCCGGCGAAACGATGGCAACAGCGTAGCAGAAGGAGGCTAGGCCGGAGCCGCGACCTCGCGAGACTCCTGGGCTTCCGTACCCGTCTCGATCTCGAACCCCATGTCGCGGATCATCTGCGCCGTCTCCTTCCAACCCTGGCCCGGCGTGGTCAGGTAGCCCTCGGTGAACACCGAGTTCGCCGGGTAGAGCGCGAGCGGTTGGAGCGCGCGAAGGTGTAGTTCTCTGCCGCCGGAAACCCTGATCTCCTGCTTGGGGTTCAGGAAGCGCGCGAGACATAGGATTCGCAGACACTGGTATGGCGTCAGGTAGTTCATATCCTGTAGCGGTGTGCCCTTGATCGGGTGCAGGAAGTTCACCGGGATGGACTGCACATCGAGGTCGCGCAGGGCCAAGAAGACGTCGATGATGTCGTCCGCCGTCTCGCCCATCCCAAAGATGCCGCCGGTGCACAGGTTGAGACCAGCCTTGCGCGCGGCGCGAAGCGTCGTCATGCGGTCCTGGTACGTGTGCGTCGTGGTGATACTCGGGTGGTAGCGCTCGCTGGTGTTGAGATTGTGGTTCAGTTGATCGACGCCAGCTTCGCGCAGCGTCCGCGCCTTTTCCTCGGTCAGCAGCCCGCACGACACACACACCTTGATGCCGACTTCGTCAACGATGCGCCGCACCGCGCCGGCCAGGTAGGCCACCTCGCGGTCGGTTGGCCCGCGACCCGAGGTGACAATGCAGAAGCGCTTCGCCATCGCGGTCTTCGCTTTGCGAGCCCCCTCGAGCAGCCGCTCCTCGCTGACAGTCGGGTACTTGGCGATCGCCGCCGTGGACAGCTTCGACTGTGAGCAGTAGCCGCAGTCCTCGGGGCACAGGCCGCTCTTGGCATTCATCAGGACGTGGATGTGCACTTTGTCGCCGCAGAACGTGCGCCGCACGCGGTAGGCCGCCGCTAGCAGATCGGGCACCTCGCCGTCCGGGCACTCCAGCACCGCACGAGACTCATCCCGGGTGAGCGTCCCGCCCGCGATCGATTTCTCAGCCAGCGCTTGATACGAAACCGTCATGCGTCACCTGTCTGCCTACTCGGAATCGAACGGCCATTATTGTAGCGCAACATCGTGCGCCCCCTTGCCCGTGGGCGTACCCTGGAATCATGACTACCAAACGCCTGCCCGCCAAGAAAGAGACGACCAGCGCTTTCGCTCAGGTGCTCCAGGTCTTCGACTGGGCATCCCAGCACCTCGAACTCGACGACAGCCTCCACGAACTGCTGCGCACGCCGTGGCGCGAACTCACGGTCGCCGTCCCCGTCCGCCTCGACAACGGCAAGGTGAGGAACTTCACGGGCTATCGCGTCCAGTACAGCGACGCTCGAGGCCCCTACAAGGGCGGTACCCGTTATGACGCTCACGCCGATCTCGACGAGGTGCGCGCTCTCGCTGCGCTGATGACCTGGAAGACTGCGCTTGTCGACATCCCTTTCGGCGGCGCGAAGGGCGGCGTCCAGTGCGACCCTCACGAACTCTCGCAGACCGAATTGGAGCGCGTCACGCGTCGCTACACGGACAACATCGCGCACATCATCGGCGTCAACCGCGACATCCCTGCGCCTGATCTCGGCACGGGCCAGCAGACGATGGCCTGGATGATGGACGAGTACGGACGCCTCAACGGCTACACGCCTGGCATCGTGACCGGCAAGCCCGTCGAGATCGGCGGCTCTCTCGGCCGCGAGGCGGCGCCCGGCCGCGGCGCAGTCTATGTGCTCGACGAGGCGCTCAAGCACTCGAAGATGTTCAAGGACGGCGCGACTGCTGCCGTGCAGGGCTTCGGCCAGGTCGGCGGCTGGATCGCCCGCCTGCTTCCCACGCTCGGCATCACCGTCGCCGCTGTTAGCGACGTGAAGGGCGGCATCTACAACTCGCATGGCCTCGATATCCCTAAACTCCTGATGCACCAGAAGCAGACTGGCGGCGTCGCAGGCTTCCGCGGCGCCGATGCGGTCAGCAACAAGGACCTCCTGGAGTTGCCGTGCGACATCCTCGCCCCGGCCGCCGTCGAGGACGTTCTCAACGCCGACAACGCCGCGCGCATCAAGGCCAAACTCATCCTCGAAGGAGCGAACCACCCGACGACTCCGTCAGCCGATGCAATCTTCGATGATCGCAGGATCCTCGTCATTCCCGACATCCTGGCGAACGCAGGCGGCGTCACCGTCTCGTACTTCGAATGGGCGCAAAATATCCAGGAGTACAGGTGGGACGAAGACCGCGTGAACCGCGAACTGCGCGACATCATGACCCGCGCCTACAAGGAGACGCAGACCGTCGCCGACCGCGATGGCCTCACCCTGCGCCAGGCCGCCATGGTCCTCGCCGTCCAGCGCGTCGCTCGAGCCGCACAACTTCGCGGCACGGTGTAGACCCTCGACTGGCGCTACGCGCTACAATGGCCCCAAAGCATCCAGGAGCTGCACCATGACTATGAAATACACCAAGTCTCCGGAACGTACCCTCGAGGTCGGCGGTCTGCGCTTCGTCGTCATGCACCGCGAACTCAAGGGCGGCGACGGCGGCCCCACCATCGAGGTACTGGGCCCTGTGAGCGGCCAGATGAAGCAGGTCCTCCGCTTCGACTGCTTCCGCAAGGCGCCGCACTACCACATGCCCTCCGACGACCAGAAGTCGCTCATGCTCGATGCCAAGGTCGTCGGTAATGGCGTCGAGTGGTCGCTTGAGCAGGTCCGTACGCACATGCCGGAGATGCTCGCCACCGCCGGCTACACCGACCTCTCGCGCCAGGTCGACCGCGCCGCCCTCGCCAAGGACTGGACGAAGGTGCGCGACGCCGTCAAAGCCGTCGAGCCTGCCGTCGCCTGACGGCACTGCCCCTCGCCCATTCCGATGGGAGAGAGTAGGGTGAGGGTATGCCCCGTCCCCGCGTCTACGTCGCGCGCCCCGTCTTCGATGAGGCGCTCGCTCTCCTCCGCGCCGTCGCCGACGTGCGCGTCTGGCACGATGACTTGCCTCCGCCCTACGAGACGCTCTTTCGAGAGGCGCGTGACGCCGATGGCCTCTTCACCCTGTTGACCGACCGCATCGATGCGCCGCTGCTCGACGCCTCGCCGCGTTTGCGAGTCGTCAGCAACATGGCAGTCGGCTACAACAACATCAATGTGCCTGCGGCGACGAAGCGCGGTGTCTACGTGGGTAACACGCCGGGCGTCCTCACCGAGACGACCGCCGAGTTCACCTTCGCCCTGTTGCTCGGCTTCGCCCGCCGCATCTGCGAGTCGCGCGAGTCGGTGTACGAAGGGAAGTGGCGAACGTGGGCGCCGATGGGCTTCCTCGGCACCGACCTCCACGGCGCGACCCTTGGGCTGGTTGGCCTTGGGCGCATCGGCCAGGCTGTCGCCCGCATCGCGCGTGGCTTCGACATGCGCGTGATGTACTACAGCCGCACGCATCGCCCCGAGGTGGCCGCTTCGCTCGGCCTCGAGTTCCTCCAGTCCCTCGACAAACTCCTGCCGCGCGCCGACTACGTCAGCATCCACGTGCCGCTCACGCCGGAGACGTGGCAGATGTTCGACGAACCGGAGTTCCGCCTGATGAAGCCCAACGCCGTGCTCATCAATACCTCTCGCGGCGAGGTGATCGACCAGAAGGCGCTCTACGAGGCGCTGAAGGCCGGACGCATCGCCGGCGCCGCGCTCGATGTCACCGACCCTGAGCCGATGCCTGCCAACGACCCGCTGCTCACCTTGCCCAACGTCCTGATTACGCCGCACATCGCCAGCGCCAGCCGCGCCACGCGACTCAAGATGGCGACGATGGCGGCGCAGAACATCGTCGACGCGCTACAAGGGAAAGTCCCGACGAATTGCGTGAATCCTGAGGCGGCCGGCGCGCGACGGCAGGCTTAGCGCCTACACGATTTCGAAGACCGTCTCCGCCAGCCGTCGCGCATCATGCCGCACGAACGTGCCCACCGCCAGCAGCGGCTTCGCGATCACGTTCGGCACCAACTTCCGGCATGCGGCCTCGTCGTACTCGACGGCCTCCGCGCCTTCCGTCTGGTAGCGTTGCAGCACACGCTCCGGAATCAGTTCGGTGTTCACCAGCACGTACTCGGGGATGCTGCGCGAACCCAGGTAGGTCTGCACCTCGCGGATGAAGTCCGAGGCCTTGAAGCCGCTCGACTCGCCGCGCTTCGTCATGATGTTGCACACATAGATGCGCGTGCCGCGGCTGCGCTGGATCGCCTCGCAGACGCCGTCCACGAGCAGGTTCGGCACGATGCTCGTGTAGAGGTCGCCTGGGCCGATCACGATAGCGTCCGCGTCCAGGATCGCCTGGGCCGTTAGCGGGTAGACGAAGGCCTTCGGCTCGAGGTAGACGTAGTCGATTGGCACGTCCGGGTCGATCTCGCGGCGGTCGAGGTTCGCCTCGCCGACGACCGTCTTCCCGTTCTGCAGCCGCGCCACGACGTTCGAGTTCGTCAACGTCACCGGCAGCACCTTGCCGCGGATGCCCAGCAGGCGTCCCATCTCCAGGACTGCTGTCTCCGTGCTTCCGGTCACCTCTGTCAGCGCGGTGAGAAAGAGGTTGCCGAAACTGTGCCCGTCGAGCCCGGTGCCTTTATCGAAGCGATAGTTGAACAACTGGCGCAGCAGCAGGCTCGCGTGGTCGTCCGGGCTGAGCGCGAGCAGGCACTGACGCAGGTCGCCCGGCGGGAGGTGGCCGAACTCGTCGCGAAGGCGGCCAGAACTGCCTCCGCTGTCCGTCATCGCCACGACGGCCGTGAGGTCGCAGGCGAACTTCTTCAGGCCGCTGAGCGCGTTATAACTGCCGGTGCCGCCGCCGATGACGACAACGTTCTTCCGCTGCGCCGCGCGATTCTTGCGAGCGGTGCGCGGAATGCGCAAGTTCGTTCGAGTAGTGGCCATGAAGGTCGAGCGCGTCCAAGGAGGAGTGCAACTCTGTTTCGATTATAGGAAGGTAGTCGCGGGCCTGTCCATTGGGGCGCTGCTGGGCGCTGTGTCAATCCACCCTGCATTTCCTCTTTTCTTGACACCCCTTCACCTGAGGGTATGATACCCGTCGGCTGGAGGCCCCTCCCAGATGACTACCATCGCCAATCGTGGCGCCATCGTCGAGCAAATGCGCCGCATCTTTACCCCTCGCGCCGTCGCCGTCGTGGGCGCCTCTTCGACGCCCGGCAAACTCGGCTATGCGATCGTCGAGAACATCAAGAATGGCGGCTTCAAAGGCAACGTCTATCCGGTCAACCCCGGCGCGAAGGAAATCCTCGGCTACAAGTGTTACCCCTCGCTCGACGAGGTGCCCAGCGATACCGACGTTGCTCTTATCAGCATCCCCGCAAAAGGTGTCGCCGGTATCATTCCCAGCGCGGGCAAGAAGAAGATTGCCGCGCTCGTCGTCATCTCCTCCGGCTTTGCCGAGACCGGCGAGCGCCAGATGCAACTTGATCTCGTCGCCGCGGCGAAGCAGCACGGCGTCCGCATCCTTGGTCCCAACATCTACGGCTATTACTACACCCACGCAGACCTATGCGCTACCTTCTGCACGCCATACGGAGAGCGTGGCGGTATCGCTCTCGTCTCCCAGAGCGGCGGCGTCGGGATGGCCATCCTCGGCTACAGCCGCTCGAGGCGCATGGGCGTCTCCGCCATCGTCGGCCTCGGCAACAAGAGCGACGTTGACGAGGACGACCTGCTCGAGTTCTTCGGCCAGGACAAGAACACCGAGGTCGTCGCCATCCACATGGAGGACCTCAAGGACGGCCGCGCCTTCTTCGATGCGGCAAAGCGCGTGTCGAAGGTGAAGCCCATCGTCGTGCTCAAGGCAGGACGCACCAGCCTCGGCGCGAAGGCCGCTGCCTCGCACACTGCTGCCCTCGCTGGCGTCGACCAGGTGTACGACGCTGCCTTCGCGCAGTCCGGCGTCATCCGCGCCCGCACGCTGGAGGAACTGCTCGATTGGTCGCGCGCGCTCCAGCTGCTGCCAGATCCGCAGGGCGAGAATCTCGTCATCATCACCGGCGCGGGCGGCCTCGGCGTCCTGCTCGCCGACGCCTGCGTCGACCGCGGCCTCGGCCTGATGAGCATGCCGCCCGATCTCGATAAGCAGTTCAAGGAGTGCATCCCGCCCTTCGGCGCCTCCGGCAACCCGATCGACATTACGGGCGGTGAGCCTCCCGAGACTTACCGTAAGGCGATCAACATCGGTCTCAACGACCCTCGAGTCCACTCGATGGTCATCGGCTACTGGCACACTATCCTCACGCCGCCGATGGTCTTCGCCAAACTCCTCGCCGAGGTTGTCGACGATGCGCGAGCGCGCGGCATCCGCAAGCCCATCGTCGCCGCCCTCGCCGGCGATACCGAGGTCGAGCAGGCCGCGCGACACCTCGAAGACCATGGCATCCCCGCGTACCCCTACGCCGCCGAAAAGGCTGTCGCCGCCCTCGCCGCCAAGTACCGCTGGTGGCGCTCGAAGACGCGAGCGTAGGCCGGCGAGACCCGTTCATGGTTCGACAGGCTCACCACGAACGGGTCGGTCGAACGGCTACCGCTTGCCGAACCGCGGGCGCGACGTTACCCTAGCGACAAGCGCTCTTGACGAAGGGAGCCCCATGACAACGCAGCCACTCACCGTCCTCGACCCTACCATGCCCGCGACGCCCGTCAATGCCAAACTCGCCGGACGGCCGCCAACCCTCGACGGCAAGGTGATCGGTCTTCTCGACAACCACAAGCGCAACGCCGCCGAGTTCCTCGAGGAAGTGCGCAAACTCCTCGCCGAGCGCTACGAGTTCAAGGGCGTCGTCAAAGCCACCAAGCCCGACGTCTCGCGGCCCTGCCCAACGCAGACGGCCGAGCAACTCGCCGCCGAGTGCGACCTGGTGATCACCGGGATGGGTGACTGAGGCTCCTGCTCGTCGAGCAGTTTGTTCGACGGCATCTGGTTCGAGAAAAAGGGAATCCCCGCGGTCGTCCTCTGCACCGAGCCCTTCATCCCCACGGCGAAGAGCATGGCGCGCATTCAGGGCATCCCTGACTACCGCTTCGTCGTGCTACCCCACCCTGTCGGCAGCCTCCCGCCAGACGACGTTCGCGAGCGCGCCAAGCAGGCGCTGCCACAGATCATCGATATCCTGATGGCACAGCAGCCGAAGTGATGCGCGCCCCTGCCTTAGCGTGCCGCCCAGCGCACCACCCCAAATCCCACCGCTACGCATGCGAGGCCAATCGCTGGCTGCAGAACCACATTCATCATCGCCGCCAGCACACGGTCGTCGCGGAAGAGGGCGAACGTCTCGTTGCCAAACGCAGAGAACGTCGTGAAGCCGCCGAGTATGCCGATCACGAGCAACCGGTTCGTGTTCGGCCCCACGATGCCCTTGTACTGCGCCAGGCCTGCTATCAGCCCGATCACCAGGCAGCCGAGCATGTTCACCGTAAGCGTCCCATAGATCGGCAGCCCCGGCCCCGTCGTGTGCCGGTTCACCCACGCCGACATCTCGTATCGCGCAATCGAGCCGACCATGCCACCAACGCCGACCAGGATCGCTGCGAGCATCGTAGACCTCCGTTCAGGCCAACAAAAAAGCCCCTACCGGAATACCAGTAGGAGCTATCGTCCCCGATCCCGTTCGACCCTTCGACAGGCTCAGGGCGAACGGGGAACTATCGGGGCAGTTCGGGCACCGCCCAGGCGAGCTCCATCGCCTGTCGGCAGCATACGCACTTGCGAATCACTGTGTCAAACGGCTGCTCTGATCTCCCCGCCGTGCAGCATCGGTACCGCCTCGCACGACCCCACAGCGGCGCAGGCGGGCAGGTCTGCGCCTAGTCCCTGTCTGATCAGCGCCTGTCCTGACGCGGAGACTCGCAGGGCTTCCTCGATGCGGCCCGCCCAACTCTGGTAGAGCAGACGCGTCACGTGTGCCATATCGGTCAACTCCGCGCCGGGGACCGCCTCGGCCAACTTTGCCGCGTACATCCCCGCGCATACGGTGTCGTCGAGCACCGGCGCATCCTCGCGACCTGCCGCGACTAGGAGCACGTCGCCACCATGGCGAACGAGGTACCGCACCACTGCAGGCAGGTTCGCGAACGCGCCCACGATAGTCTCGCGCGCCTTCGCCGCATGCGCCATCGCCACCGCGCCGTTCGTCGTCGTCAGCACGATCACGCGACCCTTCACTCGCTCCGGTGTGAACTCGCTCGGCGAGTTTCCCAAGTCGAAGCCCGGCAGTGGCAAACCGAGACGCTCTCCGGCCAGTAGTGGCGCTGGGCGACCCGTCTGCTTTGCCTCGGCGACCAGCCGCGCGTGACACGACCGCGCCTCCTCCACCGTTGCCATCGGGATCACTGCCTCCGCCCCCGTCGCGATCGCGTGCGCCACCGTCGTCGAGGCGCGCACCGCGTCCATGACGACTACGCGCCACCGCGACAGGTCGTACGCCGCGAGTGCGGCGGCTCGAGGTGCTACGTCGATTCGCATCCAGCCCACCCTTCTAACGCGTCCATTCCTGCACCGTTGGTCATCGAGTGCTCATATATTGTGACGCTTTTGGTTGCCCATTGTCGCGCCATAGCTTCGCCTCGCATTAGCCTAGACGCGGAGCGAACCCTGCGCGATTGCACACTCGGAATGTCCGGGATACACTCCGGTCGAACCGCAACGCATTGGCGGAGGCTAGCGATGCTCGACATCCCAACGAAACCCTACGGCAAACTCGACCTCATCTCCACGGACGACCACATCACTTAGTCCGCCAACGTCTGGACCGACCGCGCGACGGGCAAGATAAAAGCAAAAGCACCCCGCGTCGTCGTCAAGGATGGCGTCGAGATGTGGGATGTCGAAGGGCTGGTCGCACCCAACGTTGGCTTCTCCACCATGGCCGGCAAGGACTTCGACCAGCACACGTCGAAGGCCAACAACTTCAAGGACATGCGCCCCGGCTGCTACGACCCCAAGGCCCGCGTCAAGGACATGGACCTCGACGGCGTCAAGACGTCCGTCTGCTTTCCCGGCATCCCTGGTCTCGGCGGCGAACGTCTCATGAGCATCAAGGACGTCGAGTTGCGTGACTGGGCCATCTCTGCCTACAACGATTACCTCACCGATGAGTTCCAGGCGGCGTCGCCCGACCGACTCATCGGACTCGGTGTCCTCCCTCTCACGGAGCCGGAAAAGGCTGTCGCCGAATTGAAGCGCATCGCTAGGAAGGGTATTCGTGGCCTCACCGTCCCCTTCTGGATCGATGGCCACGTCCCCGGCGCCAAGCCCCTCTTCGACTCCATGTACGGCATCGTCTGGTCGGCCTGTGAGGCGTCCGCCATCCCGATCAACCTGCACTTCTCCGCCAAGTCACGCGGTGCCACGCCGGTGCTCACTGCGACCACCCCTGGCCTCGCCGAGGCCTATGTCACCGGTCTGCCGCTCATCAACTTCGAGATACTCGCGCAACTCATCTGGACCGGCGTCCTCGAGCGGCACCCCAAACTCAAGGTCATCTCCAGCGAAGGCGGCATCGGCTGGGTGCCCTACTTCCTCGAGCGCGCCGACTACACCTACAACCGTCATCACCGCACGTGGTCGAAGGGGCAGGTGAAGACCAAGCCCTCCGACTACTTCCCTCGCCAGTGCTATGTCTGTTTCATCACCGACCGCGCCGGTGTCCTATTGCGCGACCTCATCGGTGTCGACAGCATGATGTGGGAGGCGGACTATCCGCATGCAGATACCTCCTGGCCCTTCAGCCACGACCGGGTGGACGAATCTCTTGCCGGCGTTTCTGCCAAAGACCGTAAGAAGATCGTCTACGATACCGCCGCCGGTCTCTATCACCTCAACTAGCCGGCGTCTCACCCTGTCGCACCCCGCACGACTCGCGGGATGGTTGCAGTGCTACAATCCCAGCACTATCGGCGGACACCGCCGCACTCGGAGGCTACTATGGCGCGCACCGTCTTCACCAACGCCAATCTGCTCGATGGCGACCACGCCGCTCGCAAGGGCGTGACCGTCGTTGTCGACGGTGAACATATCGTCGAGGTCGCGTCTTCGGCGCGTGGTTCGACAGGCTCACCACGCACGGCGCGTGCGGGCGATCGCGTCGTCGACTTGAAGGGCAAGACGGTCATGCCCGGCATGGTGCTCTGCCACTTCCATGCCGGCTACGAGAACGTCGGCACCTTCGGCGGCCCCATCGACCTCCAGTACTCGCCCACCTATCTTGCGATGATCGCCGCGCGCAACGCCACACTCTGCATCATGCACGGCTACACCGGTGCGGTCGGCGCGGGCGTCGGCCACAACATCGACTCCACGCTCAAGGATGCTATCGCCAACGGCCTCGTCGAAGGCCCGCGCCTCATCGCCGCCGGCCGAGACCTGGTGACCAGCGGCGACCTCGTCGGCGCGGCCCCGCACTGGTGGAAGGTCGGCCTTGATGGCGTCGGCAGGGTGTGCAGCGGCGC
>JACQEE010000101.1 GCA_016200725.1 Chloroflexota bacterium | reverse complement strand
AGGGCGAGCACGACGCGATGATTAGCCGCCCCAATGAGGTTGCGCAGGCTCTGCTGCGATACCTATAGCAAGAGGCGGGGAGGTGGCCATGTTCGTCGAGAAATTGTCCCTTACAGGCAAGGCAGCCATCGTGGTTGGCGGCGGCGGCGGTGGCATCGGCACCTTTACCGCCCGAGCACTGGCCGAGGCAGGCGCCTCAGTCCTCGTCACCGATGTCATCGCTTCCAGGGCTGAAGAGGCGGCGAAGGATATCCGCGCGGCGAAGGGCAAGGCCATCGCCTTCACCGGCGACATTCGCGATGCGTCAGTTGCGCGCCGCGTTGTCCAGGTGGCAGGCAAGGAATTTGGACGCCTCGACGTGCTCGCCAATGTAGTCGGTGGCACGACCGATGCAAGTTGGCGTCCCGCGCTCGAATACGACGAGCAGATCTGGGACGAGGACATCACTCGCAATCTTCGATACGCTTTCTTCACCTGCCAGGCTGCCGCCAAGGCCATGGTCGCACAGAAGCATGGCGGCAGTATCGTCAACATCGCCTCGGCGAGCGGCCTACGGGCTGCACCACGGCATATCGCCTATGGCGCGGCCAAGGCAGGCATCATGTCGCTGACCAAGACGATGGCTGTCGAGTGGGGGCCGCACGCCATTCGCGTCAATGCAGTCGCGCCTGGGGCTATCCGGACGCCGAAGACCAGCCAGAACATGAACGAAGCCTCGGTACAGTATCTGTCCGAGATTGTCCCCCTTGGCCGACCCGGGCGCCCAGAGGACATCGCACAGGTAGTGCTGTTCTTGGCGTCGGACTTGGCGCAGTATGTCAGCGGGCAGGTGATCACCGTCGATGGCGGTGTAATGGCAGCCTACCCGCTCGGGCGAAGCCGCCAGCGCTAGCAGCGATGCGCGCGCCTAGTGCGCGGCTACGACCACTTTCGCTTTGTCGCGTCCTTGCCGGTAGCGCTCGTCGTTCGACAGCACTTTCTTTCGCAGGCGCAGGTTCTTCGGCGTGACCTCAAGCACTTCGTCGTCCTCGAGGAAAGTCAGACTCTCTTCGAGGCTCATCTTCACCGTTGGCGTGAGGCGTATCTGGATGTCCGAGGTCGACGAACGCATGTTGGTCAGTTTCTTTTCTTTGCACACGTTGACGATGAGATCGTTGTCGCGGATGTGCTGGCCGACAATCATGCCCTCGTAGATCGGCGTACCGGGGTCGACGAAGGTCTGGCCACGGTCTTGCGCTTTCTGGAGGCCGTAGGTCACGGCTACGCCTGGCTCGACGGCGACGAGCGCACCGTTGCGCGTCTTGCGGATCTCGCCTCGCAGGGGTTCGTGGCCGGTGAAGACGCTGTTCATCACGCCGTCGCCGCCGGTGATACGGAGGAACTGGCTGCGGAAGCCGATCAGCCCGCGCGTGGGTATCTTAAATTCGATATGCACACGCCCTTCGTCTGCAGCTCGTTCTCGAGGCGGGCTCGGATCTGCCGCGACGTCACGTACTGTCCATCCTGCCCAGAAAGCGGAGAGTTATTTACACCAAAGGTCATCTGCACGGTCGGTTCGCTGATATCGATCGCGGGCATGGGCTCCGGCGCGCTCTCTGCCGCAAGGGTGTCGCTGATGAACGACTTCTCCATCCCCGAGATAGCGACGATCTCGCCTGCCTCTGCAGTCTCGACTTCTTTGCGCTGGAGACCTTCGAAAACAAAGAGTTTAGTGATTTTGAAAAACGATGTTTTGCCCTGGCGGTCGATGCGCGCTACTCGATCACCCACTGCAACCTTCCCGCGATGCACGGCCCCGACGACGATCTGGCCAAGATGGCTGTCGTAGAGCAACGCGGTGACCTGAAGTTGGAAGGGCGCATTCGGGTCACCCTTCGGCGGCGGCACGTGCTTGATGATGGCCTCGAACAGCGGTTCCATGCTCTTCGGCGGGTCGCCAAGTTTCTCGATGGCGTAGCCCTGCTTCGCGGCGGCATAGATGATGGGAAAGTCCAACTGGCCGACGTCCGTGGCCAACTCGAGAAAGAGGTCCTGCACCATATTAGCGACGACTTCGGGCCGCGCGACGGGACGGTCCAGCTTGTTGATGACGACGATAGGCTTGAGGCCAGCGCGCAGCGCGTTCCGCAGGACGAAGCGCGTCTGCGGCATCGGCCCGTCGACAGCGTCAACCACGAGGAGGCAGCCATCAGCCATGTTGATGACTCGCTCGACTTCGCCGCTGAAGTCGGCGTGGCCGGGCGTATCGATGATGTTGATCTTGATGCCGCGATAGGTTATCGCGGTAGTCTTTGCGAGAATGGTGATGCCCTTCTCGCGCTCAAGGTCGTTCATGTCCATGATCAGTTCGCCCACGGCCTGGTTCTCGCGGAAGACGTGGCCCTGCTTGAGCATGGCGTCGACGAGCGTCGTCTTCCCATGGTCGACGTGAGCGATGATGCAGATGTTGCGAAGTTCTTGGCGCATAGGAATCTCGCTATCGCAAAAAATGCTGGCCTCTGGGAGGGCCAGCACATATGCCAGTATAACATGAGATGCTTGCTCACCCCTGATGGATTCCTCCGTAGCCGCCAGGCCGGACAGTCATCGCCATAACGAGAAACCTGCTTCTGCTAAAATGTTGACAGGCCGGAAATGGCCGTTTTCTTTTTCTGGGAACCGATGGAACTCGTCCGCGACAAACTCGTCGCCACTATCCAGACCGCTGTTACCCGAGCCGTCGAATCTGGCGCGCTG
>JACQEE010000100.1 GCA_016200725.1 Chloroflexota bacterium | reverse complement strand
GGTGAGCGCCTCTCGAGTGCGCGGACAGTATAGCAGAGGCAATGCGGTTTGGAGGAGCAGCGCGCTTCACGTGTCGTCTCTCTTTGCCTTGCCGCCTAAGACCCCTACAGATATAATGCGAACAGCCCCATACGGGCTGTTAACCATGTCCAGACGCTCTAAACGCATGGCCGCGCGCCAGGCCGACCTGGCCCGGCACAAGAAACGGTTCGGGTCGCGCCCACCGATGGGGACGCCCGCCGCTCCGCCGGAGACGGCGACTGCGCCCGACGTCGATGGCGCGATGGCCTCGACGGCGACGAACGTGACGGCTACGCCGCAGCCGATGGCGACGCCCCAAGCAGCCCCGCCGCGCCGCGGGCCGCTCGAGTTGCAACTGCCTCGCCGTGGAGCGCCGCAGCCGCAGGCAGCGCAGTCAGGTACGCCCCAGCGCTTCGGACAACGCCAGATGGCGCCCACCGTAGCCGCTCGCCGCGCGATGGCGAGCATGCCCTACGTCAAGTCGGACCTGCGCTCCATCATCGTGCTATCGGTAGTGCTGGCGATTGCTCTCACAGTACTGGCGGTCCTCGTCAAGTAGCCTTTCGGTACAACGACAAAAAAGAAGGGCGGCCACTTGGCCGCCCTTCTTTTTTAGGCTGAGGTTCTTTACCAGCCGCTCTGGCGCTCGCGACCTTCGGTCTCCTCTTCTTCCTCTTCGAGGTCCTGGGCGCTGAATGTGCCCAACTCGCGGCCCTGGTAGACGACCACGACGAAGTCCTCGCACGAGGTATCGGCCGACATGACCAACTCCTCGTCGATGACCTCGATCAGGTCCTGCACCTCTTCCTGCGTGATGCTCTCGGAGACGTTCAGGACGCCGTGGGCGATGGAGGGCGTGAAGTGCAGATCGATTCGCCCGACGGGGTACTCACCCTCGAGGATCACGTAGGCTTCGGATTGCGGTGTGCGGAGTTCGCGTTCAAAGCGGTAATCAGATGCCATTGGAGCCTCCAGACGCCAGAAGAGAACAAGGGATGGAGGGCGGTTGTGCTTGGCGTCACCAAGAGTATAGCAAAGAGCGTTCGGCAGGTTACGGGCGGACGTGGCCGTCGCCGAAGATCGTCCACTTGTAAGAGGTCAATTCGCGAAGGCCCATGGGACCGCGAGCGTGGAACTTCTGCGTGGAGATACCCACCTCGGCGCCGAGGCCGAACTGGCCGCCATCGGTGAAGCGGGTGCTGGCGTTGACGTAGACTGAGCCGGCATCGACCTCGTCGACGAACTTGTTCGCGGCGCGGTAGTCGCTCGTGACGATGGCCTCCGAGTGGCCGGAGCCGTAGCGCTCGATGAAGGCGATGGCTTCGTCAAGGCTCTCAACCACCTTCACGGAGGCGACGAGCGCGAGGAACTCGAAGCCGAAGTCGCTGTCGGCGGCTGGTTTCACTTTTGCGGGCGCAACCTGCTTCAGCACGGCGAGCGACTTCGGGTCGCAGCGCATCTCGACGCCGGCGGCGGCCCACGCTTTGCCGATGACGGGGAGCGCCTTCGCAGCGATGTCTTTGTGGATGATCAGCGTGTCCATCGCGTTGCATACCGAGGGGCGCTGCACCTTGGCGTTGAAGACGATGTTCTTGGCCATCTCGACGTCGGCGGAGGCGTCGACATAGGTGTGGCAGACGCCGATGCCACCGGCCAGTACAGGCATCGTGGCGTTGTCGGCGATGAAGTGGATGAGGTCGGCGCCGCCGCGCGGGACCATCAGGTCGACGTACTCGCGCATCTTGAGCAGTTCGTTGACCATCTCCCGGTCGGTGGATTCGACGAACTGGACGGCGTCGCCAGGGAGGCCCGCGGTCACGACGGCGTCGCGCACGGCGGCGGCGAGCGCCTTGTTGGAGTGGAAGGCCTCCTTGCCGCCGCGCAGGATGACGGCGTTGCCGGACTTGAGGCAGAGCGCAGAGATGTCGATGGTCACATTGGGGCGGCTCTCGTAGATGGTGGCGAGTACGCCCAGGGGGACGCGGCGCTTGCCGATACGCAGGCCGTTGGGCAGGTTGTGCGCGTCGAAGACCTCGCCCACGGGGTCGGGCAGGTCGGCGATGCGGCGCACGTCGTCGGCCTGGTCGGCGAGGCGTTTGGGATCGAGGCGCAGGCGGTCGAGCATGGTCTCGCTCATGCCGCCGCGCTTGGAACCGGCGTAGTCCTGCTCATTTGCGGCAAGGATTTCCTCCTCGCGGGCCTTGAGGTTATCGGCGATCTTGAGCAGCGCCTTGTTCTTCGGTGCCGTGCCGGCCTTGGCGAGTTGGCGCGAGGCGGCTTTCGCGGCCTTGGCCTGCTCGCGAAGGTGTTGGACGGCGCTGGTCGTGGTGGTCATCGCGTTTCTCATGCACCTGCTGGCGCTCGCTCCAGCATCACGAGATGGTTGCGGTGCACGGCTTCGTCACCATATCTGTAGCCAAGCAGTTTGGCAATATCGGCGGACTTTGCGCCCTTGATGCGTTCGAGTTCGCGGGAGCCGTAGTTGGTGAGGCCGCAGCCGATGCGCCGCCCCAACGAGTCGCGCACCTCGACGAGTGCGCCGCGCTCGAAGTCGCCTTCGACGCTGCGGACACCGGCGGGGAGCAGCGAGCGGTGCTGCTCGGTGAGCGCCTTCACGGCGCCGTCATCGACGACGATTGCACCGCTGGCGCCGAGGCCGCTCACCATCCAGCGACGGCGGCTATCCACCTTGCTCGCGGTGGCGACGAAGAAGGTGCCGATCGCTTCGCCCTGTGCTAGGCGGGGAAGCACATCGGTAGTGTGACCATTCGCGATGACCACATTCGTGCCGGACTCGGTCGCGAGTCGTGCCGCCTGCACCTTGGTGACCATGCCGCCGCGGCTGCGCTTGCTGGGCGTATCGCCAGCGAGCGCCTCAATCGAGCGGTCGACGCGCTCGACGCGGGGGATGAGGCTGGCTGAGGGGTCGCGCCTCGGGTCGGCGGTATAGAGGCCGTCGATGTCGCTGAGGATGACGAGGAGATCGGCGTCCACGAGGTTGGCGACGGCGGCCGAGAGGTTGTCGTTGTCGCCGAAGACTGCGCCGCCGATTTCGCGGATGTCCACGACGTCGTTCTCGTTGATGATGGGCACCACGCCGAGGTCGAGGAGCCCTTCGAGCGTGTTGCGCACGTTCAGATAGCCTTCGCGACCGTCGAGGTCGCCCTTCGTGATGAGCGCCTGGCCGACGAGGAGGCGGTGCTGCTCGAAGAGCGCCTGGTAACGGGCCATGAGGCGGCTCTGGCCGACGGCCGCAAGCACTTGCTTGTAGGGCACGTCCTTGCCCTCGCGGCTGACATCAAGCGCCTCGCCGCCGGCGGCGATCGCGCCCGAGGTGACAACGAGCACCTGCACGCCGGCCTTCCAGAGGCAGGCTACTTGGGCAACGAGGCTCGCCAGCACTTTCGCGTCCAAGCGATCGCTGCCGCCCGTCAGCACGTTGGTGCCGAACTTGGCGACGATGCGCTTGTAGCGATATGTGGTGGCGTCTGCGGACTTCATCGGCGTGCTTCCAGAAGAAAAACGGTACTTCAAAAGTATAGCAGAGGGGTACCGATTTTCTCCGCTCATGGAGCCTGCGAGGCTTGATGTGGACGAGTTGTGCGCGGGGCCTCAGGGCCGCTTGCTACTCACCTGTTACTTACCCAACAGCGGCAACAGGTTCGGGCGGCCGTCGTGCGGCCAGTCGGCGGGCGGGTGCTGCATCTCGCCGAGAGGGCAGACGCGGGTGACGCCAGTCGCCATAAGCAGGCGAGTCAGCGCGGCTAGGCGTTTATCGGGCGCAGCGAGGCCAATGGTCTGAAGATAGGGGCGCATCGGAGCGATGGCTTCGGGTAGGCGCTCCAGCGTGTCGATGGGAATGACGGTGACGACGCGGTTGAGCGGCGACGGCTGGAAAGCGAAGGCCTCTTCGTCATAGGCGACGGTCCAGGTGGTGGAGCGCTCGCTCTGGAAGAGACGCACCGGCTGTCCGGCGGCCTGTCGCATGGCCCATCCGCCGCGCTGCTGCTGGATGCGCGAGGCGTCGCCAGTCGAGATACGGCCACGAGGCAGTCGTCGCTCGAAGGTGGTCATCGCCATCGCAAGTGCTTCGGCGAATCTGACCCCTTCCCTCTCAGGGAAGGCGTAGGGGTTAGGTTCGGATTCGACGTAGAT
>JACQEE010000099.1 GCA_016200725.1 Chloroflexota bacterium | reverse complement strand
CCCACCGTGCCGCCGACCTCTACTACGATGACGTCGGCCTTGGAGTCATTCGCGATGCTGTGGATGCGGTGTTTGATCTCGTTCGTCACATGCGGCACAACCTGGATCGTCCCGCCCAGGTAGTCGCCGCGCCGTTCTTTGCCGATGACCGACGTGTAGATCTGACCCGACGTGACGTTCGACTGGCGGCTCAACTCGATGTCGATGAACCGCTCGTAGTGCCCAAGGTCGAGGTCCGTCTCGCAGCCGTCCGTCGTGACGAACACCTCGCCATGCTGGTACGGCGACATCGTCCCCGGGTCGACGTTGAGATAGGGGTCGAGCTTCTGGACGGAGACCTTGATCCCGCGGCTCTTGAGGATGCGTCCAAGCGAAGCGACGGTGATGCCTTTCCCTACGGAACTAACGACGCCACCGGTGACGAATATGAATTTTGCCATGCCTGCTATCGCCGCCTGGGCCGCGAACCAAGCATCGGAACGAAGACTTGCGTTGGAGAGATTGCCGCCTGCCCGAGCCAACGGGCATACCCTTTGGGTATGGCAATCAGGAAGTACACGCGTCAGGGACTTGGACGGAGAGGGGTCGGAATGCTGCCGCTGCTACGCGCTTCAAGGCTGCTTTCGCGGCCTGTCTGCACAGATGCACCCCGCGACATGCTTGACCCTAGAACCTGGCTGAATTATAGGTCGCGCTTTTGAACCGTGTCAATGCCGCTCTGCCCTGGTCGACAGGTTCAGCGCCGCCATTTTCATCGAGCCGATCTCCGTCCCGTATAATGTCCCCGTCCCTTACAAGATTGCCGGGGTTTGTTGTGCGGCTCACTCGCGAACAGGTCCAACATATCGCTACCCTCTGCCGCGTCGGCATGAGCGAGGACGACCTCGCCCGCTTGCAGGACCAACTCTCCAACATCCTCGAGCAGTTCGAGAAACTGAAAGAGTTGGACACGGCCAACGTGCCGCCCACCGCACAACCAGCTCCGCAGCGCGATGGTGACCTTCTCCGCATCAAGGCCGTGCTCGAAGAGTGAGCGTCGCCTCCCCCATGCCCGATCTCCACCAGTTGACCATCCACGAGGCGCATGACCTGCTCGCAAAGCGACAGGTCTCTTCTGTCGACCTCACCAAGGCCGTCCTCAAGCGCATCGCCGAGGTCGAGCCGAAGGTGCGCGCCTACGTCACGCTCACCGAGGATCTCGCGCTCGAGCAGGCGGCGGCGACGGACAAGCGAATCGCCGCTGGCAACGCCGGGCCGCTCACCGGCATCCCGATGCAGTTGAAGGACAACCTCATGACGCGCGGCGTAAAGACGACGTGCTCGTCACGCATGCTCGAGAAGTTCGTTGCCGTCTACGACGCCACCGTCACCACTCGCCTTCGCGAGGCCGGGTCGGTGTTACTTGGCAAAGGCAACATGGACGAGTTCGCGATGGGCTCCTCCACCGAGAACTCTGCCTTCTTCCCCACGCACAACCCTTGGGACCTCCAGCGCGTGCCTGGTGGCAGCAGTGGTGGCCCCGCCGCCGCAGTCGCCGCCGGCGAGGCATTCTTCTCCCTCGGCTCGGACACTGGAGGCAGCATTCGCCAGCCCGCCTCGTTCTGCAACGTCGTCGGGCTCAAGCCTACGTATGGACTCGTCAGCCGCTATGGCCTCGTCGCCTTCGCCTCGTCGCTCGACCAGATCGGCCCGTTTACCATCGACGTCACTGACTGCGCGACCGTGCTCCAGGCCATCGCCGGCCACGATGCGCTCGACTCGACCTCCGCGAACCGTCCTGTGCCCGACTTCAAAGCGTCGCTCCAGCAGGGCATCAAAGGTCTGCGCGTCGGCGTCCCGAAGGAATACTTCGAAGGCATCGATCCCGACGTCGCCTCTGTCCTTCGCCGCGGCATCGACAAGTTGGCCAGTCTTGGCGCGCACATCGTCGAGGGCATCTCGCTGCGCAGCACGCCCTACGCCCTCGCCGTCTACTACATCCTCGCGCCATCCGAGGCCTCGGCGAACCTGGCGCGCTACGACGGCGTCAAGTACGGCTTCAGCGCCCCCGAGGCCGCGAACATGTGGGAGGCGATGGAGAAGACGCGCCAGCACGGCTTCGGCCCCGAGGTCAAGCGCCGCATCATGCTCGGCACCTACGCCCTCTCGACCGGCTACTACGACGCCTACTATCTGAAAGCCCAGCGCGTTCGCACGCTCATCCGCCGCGAGTTCGAGGCCGCCTTCCAGCAGTGCGACGTCCTCGTCACGCCGACCTCGCCCACTGCGCCGTTCAAGTTGGGCGAGAAGGTCAGCGACCCCGTCGCCATGTACCTCAGCGACGTGGCGACCATCCCCGTGAACATCGCCGGCATCCCCGGCATCTCCATCCCCGNNNNCTTCCTCGATGGCCTGCCCATCGGCATGCAACTCATCGGCCCCGCCTGGAGCGAAGCCACGCTCTTCCGCGCCGCCTACGCCTACGAGCAAGCCTCGAACTGGCACAAACTCAAAGCGCCAGTACGGTAGAGCAGCACACTAAAGAGTTCGGCGCGGAGTGCTACAACAGGGCTCTCTCCCAACTCTGGCCAACTACGAATAGGTGGCGTGAGTTAGGCTTTGCTCATCGTGAAGCGCACTAACAAGTTGCCCAAGTGGTGGCCCAAATGCGGCATGCTGCACCTTTGGCCGGGTCATTGCTCGCTGGCGAGCTGCGCGAAACCGCTAGTCGGTAGACAGACCAAGTGGTGCAGCCAGCGGTGTACGAACACGTTCCTTGACCATCATCAATGGACTCGAGCCCAGGCAGCCGCGCTCAAAAGGGACAAGTACACGTGCCGGCAGTGCGGTCATTGCCCAGGGAAGCGGCCCGACACCCTAGGGCGAATGATTTGGCGGCGACGGCGTCACGGCATGGAAGTCAACCACATCAAGCCCCTCAAGGGTCGTGGCTATCGCATCGGCTGTGCACACCACCTCGACAATCTACAGACCCTCTGCCACCGTTGCCATGTAGATGTTACGAAGCAGCAGCGTGCGAGTCGAACCGCTCGCTAGTTGCGCCGCCTCTGCTCAGTTTGGGCGAGAAGGTCAGCGACCCCGTCGCCATGTCCCTCAGCGACATCGCCACCATCCCCGTGAACATCGCCGGCATCCCCGGCATCTCCATCCCCGGCGGCTTCCTCGACGACCGGCCCATCGACATGCAACTCATCGGCCCAGCCTGGAGCGAAGCCACCCTCTTCCGCGCCGCCTACGCCTACGAACAGGCGACAAACTGGTGGAAGTTAAAGGCGCCGGTGCGGTAAGGTCACGCGGCCGAGTTTAACTGCCTAAGTTCAAAACGTAGGAGCCGGTGAGCCAGGTTCGCAAGTGCCAATAGTTCCTGTTCTGAGACGCTCATACCCCCACCTCCCTTGAAAAGCGCGTTTCGACGCCGATAGATTTCCTTGAACTCCAGCACAGCGGTGTCAAATACGTCTGATCGGAGGCCCAAGCGACGTTCCGCATACCCCATAAACCGATCCACTTCGGAGGGGTCGCCCCCGACGTTCTGCGAATGCCATGCCCTGACGACCGTAATCACAGAAAGCCACAATGCAGTGAAGGCATCTACACGCTCGCCCGACAGCTCAGCCAGATCCATCATGCCCTTGTAGAACCACCGTAAAGCAAAACTTATCTCTGGGGGTACGCGAAGAGGGTCAAAGCTTTGCCACTCCTTGCCCCACGCTTCCAGCTCTTCTTTCTTAAGACCAAGCCAAGTGGCCTCTCGCCGCGCGACTTCGTACGCGACTGTTTCCGGAGAAGTCTTCCGAAGAATACCTTCCCAAACGGCGGGCAGCAGGACGGGCTTCGCCGGAGGACCAAACAGAAGGAAGAGTCCTCGGATCGCGTCAACGACGGGCTTCTGTCTATTCGCCGTCTCGACAGGATCCGATAACTCCAGTCTTCCACGGATCATTAGGGCTGGGCCATCCAGGTGCCGGTCCGCTATCTTCCCACGCTCCATCTCTAGGTAATCGGAGCCGTTCGGGTTGAAGGCGACTTGCCAATTGGGGCCGCTTACATGGAATGGTTCGTTAGGAGACCATCCCGGAAGAGGGAAAGGATGAATCGCTGCATACGCCAGATTTCGCTCGCCTGTCAGGCGGGTACCAGGAAATAGAAAGGGCAGATTCTGATCGGTCTGGCGCATATCAAAGACAGACTTCGGGCTAGGCCCCTCCCGCCCCCACCCACCCCGAGCCGCCCACCCACACTTCCTTCTTCCAAATCGGCGCCAGTTCCTTGATGCGTTCGACGGCGTAGAGGCACGCCTCGAAGCCGGGACGTCGGTGCACCGATGCGACGGCCACGATCAGGCTCGTCTCGCCGATGCCCAGCTTCCCGATGCGGTGCGCGATGGACACATCCTCAACCTCGTCGCGCCTCTTCACTTCCTGAGCGATGGCCTGCAACTGTCGCTCGGCCATGTCCACATAAGCCTCATACTCGAGGTGCAGCACATGATGGCCCTCGGAGAACTTGCGCACCGTGCCCATGAATGTCGTGATCGCGCCGTGGAACTCAGGCTCGAGCGTCTTGATGATCGCCTCGGGCTTGATCGGCTCCGTGGTCACCTGGATGAACATCAGGCGCCTCCACTTACCGGTGGGATGAACGCCACCTCGTCGCCATCCTCGAGCACGTGCGTATGCTTCACGTACTCTTTGTTCGCCGCCGTGACGATCTTAGAGGGCTCTGGCGAGAAATCCGGCCAGCGTTTCAGCACGTCGTCCACCAGGTCAGCCACGGTGGCGTCCTCGGGCAGGTCCATCTCCACCATCGTCTGGCCAACCCGCTCTCGGTACAGCGCGAAAAACCGTGCGTAAATCTTCACCGCACCGCCTTTTACTCGCGTCTCGCCAGCAATTATAGACGGTACGCGTTCACTCGGCCCACAGCGCCAGCAGGAACTCGCGATTCCCTGCGTCGCCAACGACCGGCGATGGTGTGATCCCTCGGATGCGCAGCCCCTGCTCGATAGCCCAGAGCGTGACCGTCGCTAGCACCTGGCCGTGTACCAGCGGGTCGCGCACCACGCCGCCCTTGCC
The DNA here is from genome assembly GCA_016200725.1 of Chloroflexota bacterium. The sequence goes on along the minus strand of JACQEE010000099.1, from coordinate 1,085 downwards.
AACCTGCTGGCGACCCGCCTCGAACTGCGGCTTCACGAGACACACGATCCAGGCAGGACGCGCCAGGTGTGGCAGCATGTTCGGCAGCACTTTCGTCAGCGAGATAAACGACACGTCCACCGTCGCGACCGTCGCCTTCTCAGGCAACTCGAAGGCGTGGTGCGCGTTGACGCGCTCCATGGAAACCACGCGCGGGTCACGTCGCAGCCGGTCGTGCAGTTGCCCGCGCCCCGCGTCGACGGCGTAGACGCGCTTCGCGCCGCGCTGGAGCAGGCAATCGGTGAAGCCACCCGTCGACGCGCCCACGTCGAGCGCTACGACGTCTCGAACGGAGATGCCGAACTGGTCGAGCGCGTGCGCGAGTTTCACGCCACCGCGGCTCACGTACTGCGGGCCGCGCTCCACCTCGATACCCGCGTTCGCGCGAACCGGCGACCCCGCCTTGTCCACGACGTGCCCGTCGACGCGCACGCGACCCGCCAGCACCAGTCCCCGCGCCTGCTCCCGTGTCTCCGCGAGTCCTCGCGCCAGCACGGCTTGGTCGAGGCGCAGTTTCGATACCTTCGGCATAAAGCAAGGCTCCGAAAGGAGCATACCTTATAATGGATTTACACCATGGACGAGCGCCTCAATGCCTCCCCTCTGCGTACAGTGCCTGTCGAGAGCAGCCTCGCCGCACAGGTGTGGCCGCTCCTCCGCACGATGCGGCCGCGCCAGTGGGCGAAGAACCTCCTGGTGTACCTCGCCTTCTTCTTCACCGCCGGCGAGCACGGTTCCAAGAGCCTGACGACCGAATTTCACCTCTTTGGCGATGCAACGTTGGCCTTCGCCCTCTTCTGTCTCCTCTCCGGCGCAACCTATATCTTCAATGACCTCGTGGATGTCCAGGCAGACCGCCTCCATCCTGCGAAGAGAGCCCGTCCGCTCGCCTCCGGGCGCGTGCATCATGTCGGGGATGTCGTCCCAGACGTCCCCCAAGGACTGGCGCTCCAGCACGTAGCCCGGCGACTCCTCGAGGAAGTATTTGACCCGGAGGCGCCCCGATTGCGTGCGGTGGATGCGCCCCTCGGCCTCCAGGCGGCGGA
>JACQEE010000098.1 GCA_016200725.1 Chloroflexota bacterium | reverse complement strand
GTTGATGGCATCCTGAGAAATAGCGCGCTGAATCTGCTCAAGCGTCAGGCCGTAGGTCTGCAGGGCGACGGGGTCGACGCGAATGTCGATCTCGGGGACAGGCGCTCCGGACACATTCACGGTGGCCACCCCAGGAAGGGCTTGAATCGCTGGAGCGATAGTATTGTTGGCGAGGTTGGCGAGTTGCACCAGCGAGCTATCCGAGCCGCTGAGCGCGATGTTCATGATCGGGAAAGAGTTGATGTCCGCCTTAAAGACGTTCGGGGGGGTGATGTCCGGCGGCAGGCGGCTGGCCATCGAGCCAAGGACACGCTGGACGTTGAGCAGTGCCTGATTCGCGTCGGCATCGTCGGCGAGCGTGAGGCTGACAAAGGCCAGCCCCTCGCGGGCGCTGCTGGTGATTGAAGTCACCCCGGACAAGCCGTTCATCGCCTTGGCGATGGGCACCGCGACGAGTTGGTCGACGTCCTGGGCCGGTGCCCCCGGGAAGCCCACCTGGACCGTGATATTAGGGAAGTTGGTCGCCGGAAAGCGCGCGACGTGGAGCCGCGTATAGCCCAGTCCGCCGAAGAGGACGAGCCCCAGGATCACCATGATCGTGGTCAGCGGACGCTTGACAGCTATCTTGGTGATGTTCACGGCGATGGCCTCCCGGTGGGAACGGCGCTGCTCGGCGGCCTGTTTTGCTGCCCGCCAGGTTGTGGAGTCCCCGGAGGAGGCGGTGTCGGCGTCCTAGCTATGACGGGGTCGCCGTCGACCATCGTCAACGGCGGCGAGAGCACGACCTGTTCGTCGGCCTTCACGCCTGTGAGCACCTCGACGCGCCGGTCGTCCGAGAGGCCGGTCGTGACCTTACGCAGTTTCACATTGATGCCGTCGAGCACGAAGATCGATGGGGCGCCTTCGCGCTGGACGACAGCTTCACGGGGGACCAGCGTGGTTTGATCGCGGCGCGTCGGGATGGAGACCTGCGCGGACATGCCCGGGCGAAAGCCGGAGGCGCCCGTATCGTCTCGGAGTTGCACAGCGAACGTGTGCGCCGCGGCATCCCCCGAGGGGGCGATCGTAGTGATCGAGAGGCTGACGCCTGGACCGGGGAGCGACGGGCCGCTAACCGTCGCTGCCTGACCGGAACTGAGCGCTCGCACACTGGACTCGCTGACATTGATCGAGATGGATATCGCCTTGCTCGCGAGCGCCACGACCGCGGTCTGCGTGGTGGCATTCGAGCCCGCAGAGAGGAACCGCTGGGTCACCGTACCGTCGAAGGGCGCGAGCACCTGGGTCTGCCCAAGCTGCACGGTGATCGAGTCCACCTGCGCCTGGGCTTGATCGACCGCAATCTGGCCATCATTCAAGCCCTGCTGAGCGGTGCCGATGGCGGCCTGGGCGGAGGCGAGGCTGGCCGCAGTGGGGTTCATGAGCACGGTCACGCGAGCCTGCGCGGAATCGAGGGCGGCCTTGGTGCTGGCAACGGAGACCCTGGCAAGGGCGATGACGTTCGGATCCGGATTCTGCAAGTCCTTGAGTTTTGCCTGCGCGGTATCGAGCGCAGCCTGGGATGTCTTTACCGTGCTTTGCGCCAGGGCGATGGTGTTGGCGTCAGGGGAGAGCAGCGCCTGCAGTTTAGCCTTCGCCGATTCGAGAGACGCCTTGGCGGAGTTCTCGGCAGCCAGCGCGGCATCGATGGTTGGCAACGACACCCTGGACTGGAGCACCAGTGTCAGGAAGGACGCTGCCTGCGCTTGGGCCTGGTCCACATCACGCTGAAGACTGGCGGTGTCGTCGCTGGTTAGAGTGCGTCCCAATACCTGGGGCAGGCTGTCCAGGGCGGCCTGCGCAGCCTCTGACTGGGCTCGAGCAGAGGCCAGACCCTGAAGCCAAGACCGCATTTGGTCGCTCAGCGCACGGCTGACCGCCTGCGTGGCGATGGCCGTGTCGGCCGCAGAGCGGTTGGTGCGCCAGGAGGAGTCGGCGGCGGCGAGGGTCGCCTGCGACGCTGCGATATCGGAGGGGGAAGGACCCGTCGTCTGAGCCAGTTTGATCTTCGCAGAGTCTAGGTTTGCCTGCGCGGTCGCGACAGCGCTCGAGGCGGCCTGGAGATCGGAGGCCGAGGGGTGAAGCAACTGATCGAGTTTGATGTTCGCGGTGTCCAGCGTAGCTTGGGCGGTGGCGACAGCGCTATTGGCGACCTGCAAGTCAGAGGCCGTCGGACGCAGCAGTTGGTCTGCCTGGGCTTGGGCGACGCTCAGGGGCGAAGATGGGGCCTTCAAGGTGTTGAGGCGGGACTGCGCTTGACGCAGCGTCGCCTGGGCCTGGACTAACTGCGTATCGAGCGTGCCGTGGCTCAACTCAGCGATGAGTTGCCCCTGCTTCACCTGCGCGCCAAGATCGACGTACACCTTCTCTATGCGGCCGGCGGTGAGCGGGCTGAGATTCACCTGCTGGGCGAAGTCCACCGTGGCGGGGAAGGTGGTCGTGAGTGAGATCGTCCCTATCGTGGCTGGAGAGACATTGACGGGGACTGCCTTCAGCGCGCCGCTCGGGGCGGCGGGCGTCGTGGTCGTTGCTGGCTGCGAGGACCCGCACGCGGCCGCGAGCGCAAGGACGCCTGCTGCGATGGCCACGAGGACAGGCAGCCTCTGCCTCGAAAGAGGACCCCTCGGGCGTTGGAGCGAACGCCCCGCTGTTTCCGAAGGCTTCCTTGCACCCACTCGCTCGCCACCACCCATCGTTATGTACAGGAGCGAACATCGCGCATCGCTCGCGCGGAGTGGCGAGATTATACGTGATTCGCGCTACTGCCTAGTGAATACCAGGCTGAACACGTCAAGTGCCAAATTAGCCTGGAGTTGCCAGTCTTTCGCTACAAAACGACCGGCGGGCCGAAACGGTAGCGAGGCTACCCAGGCTAGAGGGCCTTTGCGCGGCGTAGTTCGGCGATTCGAGCCGGCGTGTACTGTAGTACGTCGCGCAGCACCTCATCGGTGTGCTGGCCAATCGTCGGCGTGCTGCCCACGACCATTGGCGTACGGCTGAAGTGCACCATGCGTCCGGCGACGTGGATCTTGCCCGCGACGGCGTCCGGAACCTCGACGAGCACTTCGCGTTGCAGGAGGTTAGGTTCCTTGGCAGCGCCGGGGATGTCGTTAACCGCGGCTGCGGGGATGCTCTCGGCGGAGAAGGCATCGACGACCTCGCGCACGGTGCGCGTCTTGCACCAGGCCCCGACCGTGGCATCAATCTCGGCATCGCGCTCGGCGCGGGCCTGTCGGGTCTTGAAGCGCGGGTCGGTGAGCCAGTCTTCGCGACCGATGACCTTGCAGACGCGCACCCACATCGGGCTGAACGATCCCATGATGTAGGCCCAGCCATCGCTGCACTGGTAGGCATTCGATGGCGACAGGCCGCCGCGATTGCCCTCGCGCTTTGCCTCAATGCCGCCATCGAGGTAGGCGGCGAGCGGGATCTCCATGAGTGTGAACCCGGTATCGGCCAGCGAGACATCGATGGCCTGTCCCTCGCCCGAGCGGTCGCGCTCGCGAAGCGCGGCCAGCGCGCCGATAGTGGCATGCAGTGCGGTGACGCGGTCGATGACCGTCGCGTAGGACTTCGTCGGCGGCGTGCCAGGGTAGCCCGTCACGGACATCAGGCCGCTCATCGCCTGGCCGATCGGGTCGAACCCGACGCGGTCGCGGTAGACGCCGTCCTGGCCGTAGGCGGAGACGTTGATCATCACGATGCGCTTGTTGATGCTCCGAAGTGCTTCGTAGCCGAAGCCCATCTCGTCCATGACACCAGGGCGAAAGTTCTGGATGAGGACGTCGGATACTTTGACGAGGTCGCGAAGCACCTGCTTCGCCTGGTCGTTGCGCAGATCGAGGGTGATGCTCTTCTTGCCGGAGTTGTACTGCGCCCAGTAGATGCTCTGACCGCGGACGCGCGGGCCATTTTCGCGACTCGTGTCGCCTCCGGGCGCCTCGACCTTGATCACCTCGGCGCCGAGACGCGCGAACATCAGCGCAGCGCGAGGCCCGGCCTGGTAGCGGCCGAGGTCGAGCACGCGGATGCCAGCAAGGGGTGGTGTTGGCTTCGCCATGACTAGCGCACTCCCCGGAAGAACGCGCGCACGTCGTCGACCAGCGCCTTCGGCTCTTCGAGCGCGGCGAAGTGGCCGCCGGCCTTCATGGTCGTCCAGCGCTTGAGGTTGGTATAGGTGTACTCGGCGGCCTCGCGCGGCGCGCGGATGATCTCCTTGGGGAAGTCGGCGATGCCGCTCGGCACCGTCACCTTGAGCGTAGGGCGCGGGCGCTCATGGAACGACTCGTAGTAGAGACCCACGGACGAGCCGATGGTCTGCGTGGCCCAGTAGATGGTGACGTTGGTGAGCAGTTCGTCCTTGGTGAAGCGCCGCTCGACGTCGCCATCACAGTCGCTCCAGCGGCGGAACTTCTCGACGATCCAGGCGCAGAGTCCCGCAGGCGAGTCGTTGAGTCCATAGGCCAGCGTCATCGGCTTGGTGCCCTGGATCTGCGCGTAGGCCATCTCTTCGGCGCGATAGGCCGCGGCCTCCTGCTGCCAGCGCCGCTCGGCTTCGGTCCACATGCTCTCGGGGCGCGCGCCGCCGGAGACCATGTTCACGTGGATACCCGCGACGACATCGCCATGCTCGGCGCCGAGACGCGTGGTGATCGAGGCGCCCCAGTCGCCGCCCTGCGAGCCGAAGCGCTTGTAGCCGAGCGCTTCGGTCATGAGTTTGCGGAATGCCGCGGCGATCCGGCCCGTGTGCCAGCCTCGCTCACGAGGCGCGCTGGAGAAGCCGTAGCCGGGGAGCGACGGCACGACGAGATCGAAAGCATCGGCCGAATCGCCGCCGTGCGCGCCAGGGTCGGTGAGCGGGCCGAAAACCTTGTACATCTCGAAGAACGAGCCGGGCCAGCCGTGGATCATGATGAGCGGAAAGGGCTTCGGCCCTTTGCCCTTCTTGTAGGCGAAGTGGATGTCGATGCCGTCCACATTTGCGGTGAACTGCGGCATGGCGTTGAGCATGCGCTCCTGCGCGCGCCAATCGAACTTGGTGCGCCAGTAGTCACAGAGGCCCTTGATGTAGTCGAGGTTGGCGCCGTAGTCCCAGCCTGCCCCAGGCAACTCGCTCGGCCAGCGCGTGGCTGCGAGGCGAGCACGGAGATTGGTGAGGACGCTGTCGGGGACGTTGATTGAGAAAGGCTTCATGGTTTAGCGCGTCGTCAGCCGCTCGAAGTTCTTGTGCGCGATCAACTCCCGTTCGCTCTCTTTGAGCGGAAGGCGCATGAAGGCGTCGAGCGACTTCTTGGAGTCGGCGAGGGGAAAGTTGGTGCCGAAGAGGATGTGGCCCGCGCCCATCTTGCGCGTCGTGCTAACGAGCCATGCAGCAGCCTTCGCGTCGCTCGCAGCCTCGTCAAGGCGCAGCGACATGTCGGTGCAGACGTCGGGGTACTTGCGCGCTAGGTCGCGGAGGTCGTCGGCGCCGTCGTCAGGCCGGTAGGACGACCAGCCCATATGAGCGAAGATGAGGCGCAGGCTGGGGAAGTTGGGTAGAGCGCGACCGAAAGGCACCGGGCTGCCGAAGGCGAACTCGTGGCCAGGGGCGGGATTCCCCGCGGACTGCGTCAGGATAGGAATGTTGCGCGACTGGCAATAGTCGTAGACGGGCAACAGGCGCTTGTCGTCGCCGAAGATCTTGAGACTGGCGGGCACAAATTTGACCCCTTTGGCGCCAGCAGCGACCCACCGCTCGATGCCAGACAGCATTTCGCGCTCGGTCATGTGCACGGGGTCGATGCCGCAGAAGAACGAGAGCCCCTTGCGCTGCTTGGTGAACGAAGCCGCCCAGTCGTTGTTCCGCTCGATGCGCTGGACGACCTCGCGGCGCGCGCGCTCCTTGTCCGAGGGGTACTTCGCGATGGCGTCCTCGTAGTAGATGGCGCCAGGCGTGTACATGAGGATGTTGGTGCGCGGGATGCCCGACGCCTTGATCGACTCCTCGAGTTGGGCGACGGTGCCGATGCGCGTCGCCTGCGGTTGCTTCACCACGCGGGACATGAAGGCACGGGCCTGCTCTTCATCTGAGAAGCAGTGGATATGGCAGTCGACGATTGGCAAAGCCATAATGCACTCCGGGTTGGGACTGTGCGGATTATACGGGCCGCCGGAAGCAGCGCAAAGCGGCCGGAATTCCAGTGCGCGGACAGGCTACATCCTCTGATTCGACCTGGACAATCCTCGCGAAATCCTGAACAATCGTCCCTGACCGTTATTCGAGGCCCATTCTTGGCCCAGGGACAGCAGACGGTATCAGCCGGCGCACCCGCAGCCCCCGCACAGAGCAGAACAGGCCGCCTGCGCGCCGCATTTGCCTACCCCGACTTCCGGCTTCTCCTCTACAGCAACCTCGTCACGCAGGGCGGCCAGTGGACGCAGCAGGTCGGCCGCGGATGGCTGATCGTTCACACCCTTTCCAAAGCGCACGGCGAGTTGCAACTCGGCCTGACGGCTTTCTGCACCGGCATCGCGATGCTCGTCTCCGCCCCGATCGGTGGCGTCCTGTCCGACCGGTTCGACCGGCGCAGGGTCATCATGGCGACGCAGTTCGGCCTGCTGATCGTCGCCCTCACGATGTCCATCCTGGTTTCGACACACTCGGTCCAACTCTGGCACATGTACATCCTCTCGTTCGCCAGCGGCTCCGTCTTCTCCATGAACGGCCCCACGCGCCAGGCGCTGGTGCACGATGTCGTCGGGGACCGCGATCTCACCGGCGCCATCACCCTGAACTCCGTGGTGATGAACAGCATGCGCGTCATGGGCCCGGCCCTCGGCGGAACGCTCATCTGGCTGGCGGGCGTCCAGGGAACGTTCTGGGTGCAGGCCGGCTGCTACGTGCTCGCGATGAGCCAGGTCATGCAGATGAAGAAGACCAATCGGACGAAAGGTGGCGCGAAAGGGCCATTCGTGAAGAGTCTTGCAGAGGGCGTGCGCTACACGCGTGGCGACGCGCTCCTCCGCCCGCTCATCCTCATCGCATTCGTCACCGGGTTCCTGGGCATGAGTTACCTGCAACTGATGCCTGCCTATGTCACGAACGTCCTTCATTCCGACCAGGGCCGGACGTTGGGATGGCTGCTGACGTGCGAGGGGGCGGGGGCGTTCATCGGCGCGGTGGTCGCCAGCGCGATGGGCGACTATCGCTATCGTGGACGGCTGCTCATCAGCGTCGTGATCGCCTTCGGCTGCCTCATCGTGGTCCTTGGCCTCGTGAACTCGCTCGTCGGCGCGATGGTCCTGCTCGTCGTGCTCGGGGCCATCAACTCCACGGTCCTGGTAACCAATAACATCCTCATCCAGACCAACGTGAGCGACCAGTACCGCGGTCGCGTATTCTCGCTCTACTTCTTGACGTTCAGCCTCTCGCCGATCGGTGTGCTGCTCGGAGGCAGCATCGCCGAGCTGATCAGCCTGGACGTCACGTTCATCGCGCTTGGCTCCAGCGTCGCAATCATCGTGCTTTGGCTCGCGACGCGGTCGCCGAGCGTGCGTCGAGCCTAGCCCCGTCAACAGGTGTGGCGATGCGAAAATCGCAGACCGATTTGCTTGACAGTCTTCAGAGGCGACGCCTACACTTGTCGATGTATCCCTCCCTCTGCGGCCCGGTGGTGTAGCGGCCTAACACGCTGCCCTGTCAAGGCAGAGATCGGCGGTTCGAATCCGCTCCGGGTCGCCAGCCATTTCCGCGCTCATGTGTCATCACTGACTTTGGTGTACCATGCGCTCGTCAACCTTGTTTCCCGACCTTACTTTTTTGCATGGAGGCTCCCGAATGACTCAGCAAGCACGACCGAATCCTATCGAAGCGTTCGATGCAGCAACGAAGCGCGCCCGGCAGACAGTGGCGGGCGTCAAACCTGCCCAACTGACGAGCCCTACACCTTGCAGCGAGTGGAACGTCCAGGCGCTGCTCGATCACATGGTGGGCACACTCAACTTCGTCGCCTCGTCGCTGAGCGGCACGCCGTCGACCAAGGCTGCAGGCTCGCTCCAGGCCTTCGATGCAGGCGTGGCCGCGGTCTCGAAAGCGGCGCGTGTGCCAGGCGTCCTCGAGAAGAAGGTCAAGAGCCCGATGGGCGAGATGCCCGGTCAGGTCTTCCTCATGATCGGCATCTCCGACACGCTCATCCACGGCTGGGACCTTGCCAAGGCGACCGGCCAGGACACGAAACTCGACCCCAAGAACGTCGAGTTGGTGCACGGCTTCATGAGCATGCAGGCCGAGGCGGCGCGCAAGCGCAAGGCGCTGGGCCCCGAGGTCAAGGTGCCCGAGCACGCGAGCGCGCAAGACAAATTGATGGGGATGGTTGGCAGAAAACCCTAACGGCGAGTCTTTCGCCTACCGCTTGCACCGTATTTCGCGAAATACGCCTGCATCGGCTCGAAGTAGTAGTCGCGCCAGCCCTGCTTGTAGGAGTCGCTCTGGCCGTCTGGCACCTCGCTGTGTACGAGCGTCACGCGCGTGCCGCCCTTCGCTGGCGATAGCCGGACTTCGAGCCGCGAGTCGGGTGCGTCTTTCGGGAACTCGGTCGTCCGCCACGACTGTACGATGCGCCGTGGCGGCTTCAGTTGCAGCGTCCTGCCCTCGATATACTCATCCCACGCCGTGAACCGGGACCCGGCCTTCGCGCTCGCCGTGGCCTTGCCGCCCGTCATGGCCGAGTGCTCGCGCCCGTCGAGCCAGGCATCGTAGATGCGCTTGGCGCTCGCGGGAATGACAGCGGAGACTTGGAAACGGTCGGACATCGCGCACCTCCGGTGCTACCCGATCATCACGCCGCCGGCGTCGACGACCAACGTCTGGCCGGTCATCATCGCGCTCTCGTCGGAGGCGAGGAAGACGGCCGTGCCCGCCAGGTCGCCCGGCTGCAGCGAGAGGCCAAGCGCCTTCTCCTGACGCACAGCAGCCTCGGCCTTCGGCGGCATCACACGCTTGGTGGCTTCGGTCATCGTCGCGCCCGGCGCGATGGCGTTCACGCGGATGTTGTACGGGCCGCCGGTGCGCGCCATGCTCTTCGTCAGATAGACCACGCCGGACTTCGAGAGGCCGTAGGCGTAGTTGGGAAAGTTGGCCTGCGGTCGAAAGCCCGACTGGCGAATGGGATAGGCCGCTGTCGACGCGATGTTGATGATCGAGCCGCCGCCCTGCGCCTTCATGGAGGGGAAGACAGCGCGGCCGCACGTGAGTGCGCCCAGCAAGTTGACATCGAGCACCTTGCGCAGATAGTCCAGCGATTGGTTCTTCAGGTCGAGGTCGTAGTAGATCGCCGCGTTGTTCATCAGCACGTCGATGCGGCCGAAGCGGCGATGCGCTGCCTCCGCCATCGCCTGCGCGCTCGCCTCGCTCGAGACATCGGCGTAGACAGCGATCGCCTGCCCGCCCGCTGCCTCAATCTCAGCGGCTACGGCTCTCGCTTGCTCGTCGCGCAGATCGGCGACGACGACGCGCGCGCCTTCGTGTGCGAAGCGGAGGCTGTACTCGCGGCCGATGCCCTGCGCGCCGCCGGTGACGATGGCGGTTTTGCCCTTGAGCACCATGCGCCAATTATATGCGCGCACTAACTGCCCGAGGCGCGGGGCTAGAGAGTGAGCCCGACGACGCGCTTCACCTCGTCTTGGTTCGAGGCGCGGACGAGCAGTTCCGGCTCCGAGATGACTTTGTCCTTGTACTGCTTGACCAAGGCCTGGTCCATCGTCTGCATGCCGACTAGGCCGCCCGTATGGATCGTGTTTGGCAGTTGATGCGTCTTGCCCTCGCGGATCAGCGACCTCACGGCCGGCGTCGCGAGCATGATCTCCAACGCGAGCACGCGGCGCGAACCATCGATCGTCGGCACGAGCATCTGGTAGAGGACCGCCTCGAGCAGGCTTGCCATGCGCGCGCGGACCAGTGTCTGCTGCTCGGGCGGAAACAGGTCGACGACGCGGTCGACGGCCTGCGCCGCACTCGGCGTGTGCAGCGTGCTCATAACCAGGTGGCCGGTTTCCGCCGCAGTGAGGCACGCGGAGACCGTCTCGGTGTCGCGCAACTCGCCGACCAGGATCACGTCCGGGTCCTGGCGCAGCGCCGATCGCACGCCCGCTGCGAACGCGGGTACGTCGCGCCCCAACTCGCGCTGCGTGATGACCGAGCGCCCCTCGGTGAACACATACTCCACCGGGTCCTCGATCGTGACGATGCGGCGCGGGAACGTCTGGTTGATCATCTCGATCATGGCCGCCATCGTCGTCGACTTGCCGCTGTTGACCGGCCCGGTGACGAGCACGAGTCCCTTCTTCTTCATCGCCAGGGTGCGGCATACCTCCGGCAACCCCAGCGACTCGAACTTGGGAGGCGAATCGTGGACGCGGCGGACAGTTAGGCTTACTGTCCCTTGCTGCACGCTTGCGTTCACGCGGAAACGTCCCAACCCCTCGACTGCGTAGGCGAAGTCCAAATCTTTTCGTGCCGCCAAAGCGCCAGCCATATCCTTCGGAACTAGCGCGGTGAACAGCGCCTCGGTGTCCGCCGCCGTCAGCGCAGGGGCGTCATCGATCAGCGATAGGCCGCCCGCATGGCGAAGCATCGGTGGGCGCCCTACCACGAGGTGCAAGTCGCTGGCGCCGCGCGGGGCCATGGCCTCGAGCATCTTCGCGAGGGCCGGGGCCGCGTGGCCGTTCTTCTGTACGAGGCTCGTCACTTCTTCGCCTCCGCGGTATTCGCTGGCTCGACGGCCTTCGCCATGAGCACGTCGAACCGTACACCGGTTGCACCATCTTCGGCCGCGTTCTGGGTGAGCGAGGGGATCATCACCGCTTTGAAGATACCGAGGCTCTCGAGGCGCGTGGCAAAGGCGACCGCGTCGCGGGCCGTCGCCGCGCGGGCGTTGATCGTAGCGTTGGCCAGGTTCTCGGTTACGGCGAGAACGTCCACGTTCGGCGACGCCTTGACCACGCTCGCCAGCGCCTCAGGCCACCGCTGGCGCATCGTGACAATCTTGCTTGCAGCCGCGTCGAGTTGCTTGGCTGCGGCTGCACCTTTGGCTGCGTCGGCGTCTGCTTTGCGAGCAGCATTCACCTGCCCACGAAGCCTGGACGAAGTATCGTTCGCCCGCTTGATGTCTGCCTGAAGTTGCGTATTGGCTGGATCGAGCTGCAGAGCCGCTCGCACCGGGCTGATCGCCGCGCCGAGAGCCATTACGAGCGCCAGCAAGGCTGCGCTCTGCGCGACCGGCAATCGCAGCGCAGCGTACCCGCTCGTCGGCAACAGAACAGGCTCCGGAGCCGTCGATCGGATTGCCAGCAGCGACCGCTTGCGCGGCGCCGCGAGGGCCAGGTTATCTGGATAGGCCTCTGCCGGGAACTCCGCGGGGAAGCGGAACGGCAGATCGAAGGAGGCGGGCGCGTAGCCCAGATCGCGGGCCAGCGTACTCGCCAGCGAGTGGTCGCGCGATCCAGGGCCGACCAGATAGACGGCTGGAGGAACGTCACTCACCTTCGGGGCGCTGCTCATGTAGACGGAGCCCATCGTCAACTGCAGCTCCTTCGACACCTCGGCGACACGTTCGTCGATCGGCGTATCGTGCCGCGGATAGGCGATGTCGCGCACGGCAGCCGGCACGCCGTCTTCGATCACCACGATGCTGAAGCCCGCTCGCCGTAGGCTCACCACGATTGCGCCTGGCTCCGCGACACCCCTTGCGAGCGCGACAGCCTCCAGCTTCACCTCTCGCGGTGTGAGCGAAGCGCGCTTGCAAGCATCCATGTAACCCTGCATGTCCTCAGCGCGAACCGCCGCCACATGCACGCGGACCTGGTCTCCGGAGGCCGCGATCACTCGCCAGTAGATACGGAACTGGTTGAGAGGAGCGTTTAGCTCGCGCTTCATGTCTCGCTGGACGGCCTCGGAAAGCATCCCTGCCTTCAGCTTCGGGAGCGTGAACGTGCGCACTACTGGATGCAGCTCGGCCAAACTCAAGACCGGACGGCTGCGGCTAGCCTTGACCCGCTTCGCCAGAAGCCGAAGTGTCGCCGCAAGCGCGGCAACGTCCGCCACCTTTCCACCCGAGATAACGCCAGGCGCTATCACAGCCTCGGCCCAGCGCAGGACTCGCCCGCCGCGCGTGACCAGTAGCCGCGCCTCGCGCTCGTCGATGTGCAGTGTGGCTACACTGAGGCCTATGTCCGGCATTGGCAACACTCCAATCACTTCTGCGACACGAAAATCGTAGCGCTGGCTTCAGCGCTGTCCTGAAGGCCATCGTTCACGACGTAGGTGAACTGGTCGATTCCCGAAAAGCCGGAAAGCGGGATGTAGGTCATGGCCGGGGGCGTCCCTGTCAGTACGCCGTGGGCGGGCTGCTGCACGATCCGGAACGCAACCCGCTCGCCTGGGTCTGCATGGCCGGCCAGCATGATGACGATGCCAGTGCCCGAACGGGCCTCCGCCTGCAACGGCAGTGCGACAGGTTGCTGGCGAATGAAGAGGCTGCCATGCGCCGTCGTGCTGTCGTCAGGCCAGACTCCAGAGGTAAACGCCACATCCCGGGCCAATATCTGCACGTCAACCCTCGAGCCGGGCGATGCGTCCGTCGCCACATCAACCGCCAGGTAGAAGCGCTGGCTTACGCCGCCTGAGAATCTGTAGGGCACGGCAGGCCGCAATACAACATCGGAGGCTGCTGACGACGAGGCGATGAGGCTGTCCGTCGCAGGGTCGAGATTCCCAGTGCCCGAAGTCTCCGCGTATAGCCGGACAGCGGTCAGCACGTTCGGCGACGTGACATGCACGCTCACCGAGCGCAGGGCATCGCTACCCGCAAGGCGGCTCAGCGCGTCGAATCTCAAGAGAACGTGGTTCGCCTCGCCAGCGCGCGCCGCGGTGGAGTCTGGGCTGGCGCCCATGGTTACGGTTATTCGAGCCGGGGCTGATGGCTGCGTCACATCCGGGAGCGTGTAGATATCGGCAGTGATGACCAACTGGCCGTCGCCCGGCTTGCTGCGATCACTCTGCGAATCCACTACCGCGAGCCATGGGATGACGCCCGCCTGCAGGGCAGCGAAGAACTCATCTACCTTCGCGATGGGGCCGTGTGCCGTAAGGTTGAGCGTCAACATGGCAAACTCCATGTCGCCCACCTTTCCACGTTTACCGGTGCTGACCTGTATGCCGTTGAGCGCCACTCCTGTCCTCTCGGCGAGTTCCGTGACCATGCCGGTGACCCTGATTCCATCGTTCGGCGAAAGGAACGATGCTCGAAGGGCTTCTGCTTTGACAACGGCGGCTCGCAGCGCAGGGTCAGCAGCCTTGGGACCGGACGCGTTCTGCAGGAGTTTGAAGTCGCGCTCTGCCGACGCCAACTGCGCCTGGAGCGCCGTCTGCTCCTGCGACCGTTGGTACGAGCGGTAGCCCCAGAAGCCGTAGGCGATCACTGCCAGTCCGCCCAGCACCCACACGCCAAGCGTCAGCGTCGCAGCCAGGCGGCGCACGTCCCATTTGCGCGCCTCGCCAGCCATTCTTGGTTTCGCGATTTGCACCATGGCTAGTCGTCCCACCGGCGTTGCGAG
>JACQEE010000107.1 GCA_016200725.1 Chloroflexota bacterium | reverse complement strand
TGCCACCGTCGCCATCGGCAACTTGGCCGGCGTCGCGATGCTTGCGCTGGCGATAGCAACGCCGCTGGCGCTCGGGCGCTGGATGAACAACCTGCTCGGCGGCCTCACCGGCGACGCCTATGGCGCGATCAACGAAGTGACGTCTGTGCTGCTGCTATTGTTGGCCGTCGGCCTCGGGCGACAGGCCGTCTCGACGTTCGGCTGGTGATTCAGCGATGATGCCCTGCACAAAGTGGAACCCCTCCGCAGTCTGGCGCTTGGGCCTCGCCGAGCGCGGCGAGGAACCTACGACCATCTTCTCACCGATACCGCTGGAAAGGCTTCGCCATGAGTAGGTGGTATCTCGTGCGCCACGGACGCACTGCCTGGAACGCCGAAGGCCGCGTGCAGGGGCATACCGATACGCCGCTCGGCGAAGGTGGCCTCGCCCAGGCCCAGCGAACGGCGCGACGCTTGGCGACGGTGAAGTTCGCCGCCGTCTACAGTTCCGACCTTGCCCGCGCGCTGACGACGGCGCAGACCATTGTCGCCGGACACGACTTACCGATTCGCACGACGCCGCTCTTGCGCGAAGCGAACCACGGCGCGTGGGATGGCCTCACCTACGACGAGGTCAAGGCGCGGGACCCTCAGCGGTGGCAATCCATTCTGAAGCGCGACGAAGACGTCGCCGCCCCTGGCGGTGAGAACATGGCAGGAGTCCTGGAACGAGTGAAAAGCGCGAGGGATATGATCGTGGCTGGGCATACCCTTGACCACGATGTGCTCATCGTCGCCCACAGCGGTTCTATCCGCGCTCTGTTCGTCGCGCTGCTCGAACTCCCAGTGACCGCTGCCGGTCGGATCCGCGTCGATCCCGCCAGCGTCTCCATTGTGGCCGTACATGAGCGCGGCGCGACGCTCGATTTGTGGAACGACACGAGTCACCTGGAGCCCGAGCAATGACTGCGCGTGTGCTCATGGTCCAGGGGACGATGTCCCACGCGGGCAAATCGCTCCTCACGGCGGCGCTTTGTCGCATCTTCACCCAGGACGGCTACAGCGTCGCACCGTTCAAGGCGCAGAACATGTCCAACAACGCGGCCGTCGTCCCTGATGGCGGCGAGATCGGTCGCGCCCAGATGGTGCAGGCTGAGGCCGCGCGGGCAATGCCCCGCGTGGAGATGAACCCTATACTGCTCAAACCGGAGGCTGATCACCGCTCGCAGGTCGTGGTGATGGGTCGCGCGACGCGAGCGGCGAACGCCCGCGAGTACTACACGCTCAAGGCGGAGTTGTGGCCCGTCGTGACCGAGGCGCTCGATACGCTGCGCCGCGAATACGACGTGGTCGTCATCGAAGGTGCGGGCAGCCCCGCCGAGATCAACCTGCGTGAGCAGGAGATCGTGAACATGCGCGTGGCGAAGTACGCGCATGCGCCCGTCCTGCTGGTCGGCGACATCGACCGCGGCGGCGTCTTCGCGCAACTCGTCGGCACGATGGCTCTGCTCGAGCCGGACGAGGCTGCTCTGGTCAAGGCCTTTGTGATCAACAAGTTCCGCGGCGACGTCTCCATCCTCGAACCCGGCCTCGCCATGCTCACTGAGCGTACCGGCGTCCCTGTCGCCGGCGTCGTACCGTACCTGAAAGACCTAGCCATTCCGGAAGAGGACGGCGTTGATGTCGAACGCCAGCGCCACAACGAACGTCCTCGCGGCACTGAAACCCTGGAGGTTGCCGTCATCCGCCTGCCGCACATCGCCAACTTCGACGACTTCGACCCGCTCGCCCGCGAGCCGTCCGTGCGCCTGCGCTACGTGACGCGAGCCGATGACCTCTCTGCCGCCGACCTTATCGTGCTGCCGGGCACGAAGACGACCGTTGCCGACCTCGCGTGGCTGCGCGAGCGCGGCTTCGATAAGGCGATTCGCGCGCGCCACGCAGCCGGCGCAGCAGTCATCGGCGTCTGTGGCGGCTACCAGATGCTCGGTCGCCGCATCCGCGACCCCGATGTCGTCGAATCGCCGCAACGCGAGACCGATGGCCTCGGCTTGCTCGCTGTCGAGACGCGCTTCGAAGGGAAGAAGGCCACGCATCGCGTGCGCGGCAAAGTCATCGAGTCGCGAGGCCTGCTGTCCGATTGCGCCGACGCCGCCTTCGATGGCTACGAGATACACATGGGCCGCACCACACCGTCCTCGCCTGCCCTGCGCATCGTCGAACGCTCGAGTGAAGCAGTCGACGTAAACGACGGCATGCTCGACGCCGATGGACGCGTGCTCGGCACCTACGTCCACGGCCTCTTCCACAACGATGCCATCCGTCACAGCGTCCTGCGCGCCATCGCCCGTCGCAAAGGCGTCGCACTCCCGCAGTTGCTGCCCTTCGCCAGCGCCGATGCAGAGTTCGACAAACTCGCCGACGCTGTGCGCAACAGCCTCGATATGGATTTCATCTACCGCAGCGTTGGCCTGGAGTCGAGGCATGGCTAAATCGCTCACGCTCGTCCTCGGCGGCGCCCGCGCCGGCAAGAGCGCCTTTGCCGAGCGACTCGCCGCGCAGCACAAGCGCGCCCTCTTCGTCGCCACTGCTGAGGCGCGCGACGAAGAGATGCGCGAGCGCATCGCACGGCACAAGGCCGCTCGTGCGAAGCACTGGGAAACGCTCGAAGAGCCGGTGCGCGTCGCTGCTGCGCTGACGAAGCGCGCCAACGCTCACGACGCCGTGCTGCTCGATTGCCTGACGCTCTGGGTAAGCAACTTGCTGACCACTGAACCGCCATCCTCGCCGGAAGCCATCGCCGCCGAGACGCAGGGCCTGCTCGATGCCTACGACCGCGGCACGGCGTCCTGGATCGTCGTCAGCAACGAGGTCGGCCTCGGCGTCGTGCCGCCCAGCGAACTCGGCCGCCTCTACCGCGACGCCCTCGGCAAGGTGAACCAGCGGTTCGCCGCGCGCGCCGACAAGGTCTATCTGCTCGTCGCCGGCCTCGCGCTCGACCTCAAGGCGCTAGGGGCAAAGCCCTGGGAGCAGATACCGAGTACGTGAGATGCTGGCGGGCATCGGCGCCTGTTTCCTGATAAAATCCCGATGCCTGCAGCACACCTTTGGCAGGGGCTACAACCGGCGTGGATCGAGCGCGGTTTCTCAAGACTGAGGCGATCGTCCTCAAGCACTTCCCCCTCGGCGAGGCGGACAGAGTCCTCACGCTCATCACGCCCCAGGCGGGCAAGGTGCGCGCTGTCGCGCGTGGCGTGCGCCGCCCCAAGAGCAAGCTCGCCGGCCACCTCGAGCCGCTCACCCGCACCCGCGTCCTCATCCAACGCGGCCGTTCCATGGACACGATCTCCCAAGCCGAGACGATCGAGAGCAACATCGAGGTGCGGCAGGACCTGTGGCGTATGACCTGCGCCCTCTACAGCGCCGAGTTGGTCGAGCGCTTCAGTTCCGAAGAGCAGGAGGGCGAGGCCATCTACCGCCTCCTCCGCGAGACGATTACGGCGCTTGCGCCTTCCGTTCACCCTGAGCTTGTCGGAGGGGAGACGCACTGGAACCCCGACATCACGATGCGCTGGTTCGAGGTGCGCCTGCTCGACCTCTCCGGCTTCGCCCCCGAGTTGTACCGCTGCCTCGATTGCACCGCCGACGTGCTGCCCTCCGCGCACTTCTTCAGCGCCAGCGCGGGCGGCGTTCTCTGCCCGTCGTGCCGTGCGAAGGACAGCCTTGCGCGGCCCCTTTCGCTCAATGCCCTCAAACTGCTGCGCCTCTACTCGCGAGGCGCGCTGCAGACCGCGCAGCAGGTGCGCCTGCCCCCCGACCTCTCGGTCGAGGTCGAGCACATCATGCGCCAGTATCTGATTCACACGCTCGAGAGAGAACTCAAGTCCACCGACTTCCTGGACATCCTGCGCCGCGAGCGGCTCATGGAGCGGGAAGCGGCCTCAGCGGCGGGATAAGGAGCGCGGTGTTCAAAAAAGTACTCATCGCCAACCGCGGCGAGATCGCCCTGCGCATCATGCGTACGTGCGAGGAGATGGGCATCCGTACGGTGGCCATCTACTCCGATGCCGACCGCCTCTCGCCGCACGTCCCTTACGCCGACGAGGCCTACAACATCGGCCCGCCGCCGCCGCGACAGTCGTATCTGAACTTCGAGCGCATCCTCGACGTGGCGAAGCAGGCCAAGGTGGACGCTATCCACCCCGGCTATGGCTTCGTCGCCGAGAACCCGGACTTTGCCGACGCCTGCGTGAAGGCCGGCATCGCCTTCATCGGCCCGACTGGCCAGATGATCCGCGAGATGGGCAACAAACTTGGCGCTCGGCGACGCATGAAGGCTGCAGGCGTCCCCATCGTGCCGGGTGCTACGGCCGAGGCGGCCAGCGTCGAAGAGACGGCCAAACTGGCGAAAGAACTCGGCTACCCCGTGCTCGTGAAGCCCGCGGGCGGCGGCGGCGGCAAAGGCATGCACGCTGTCCACGAGGAGAGCCAATTCAAGTCTGCGCTCGGTATGGCTGCTCGCGAGGCGCAGGCATCCTTTGGCAACGCGACGGTCTACATCGAGAAGTACCTCAGCCCGGTGCGCCACATCGAAGTGCAGTTGGCCCGCGATCGCTTCGGCCACGTGATCCACCTCGGCGAGCGCGAGTGCTCCGTCCAGCGGCGGCACCAGAAGATCATCGAGGAGAGTCCGTCGGTGGCCCTCGACCAGGGTCTTCGCGAGCGCATGGTGCAGGCCGCCATCGCCGCCGTGAACGCCATCGGCTACCTCGGCGTCGGCACCGTCGAGTTCCTGCTCGACCGCGAGCACCACTTCTACTTCCTCGAGATGAACACGCGCCTCCAGGTCGAGCACACGGTCAGCGAGCAGGTCACCGGCATCGATCTCGTCGAGCAGCAACTCCTGGTCGCCAGCGGCAAGGCGCTCGGCTACCGCCAGGCCGACGTGCGCTTCAACGGTTGGGCCATCGAGTGCCGCGTCTCCGCCGAGAATCCCTACAGCAACTTCATGCCCTCGCCGGGGATGATCGAGTTGCTCTACGAGCCCGGTGGCCCCGGCGTGCGCGTCGACACCGGCGTCTCCAAGGGCTTCGAGGTGCCGGTCTTCTACGACCCCATGATTGCCAAGTTGATCACTTGGGGCCGCGACCGCGACCAGGCGATTCGCCGTATGCGGCGTGCCCTGCGCCATTACAAGATCCTGGGCATCCACAACAACATCCCGTTCTTGCTCGCCATCATCCGCCATCCCAAGTTCGTCTCCGGCGACCTGCACACCGGCTTTCTCGACGAGAACGAAGACCTGTTCGAGCAGGAGCCGAAGACGAGCCACGAACTCGCCGCCGTCGTTGCCGCGATGCTCGACTATACGGACAAGCGCAAGCGGCCCCATGGCAATGGCGCATCGAACGGCGGCGTGAAGTCCTCCTGGAAGCATGGCGCGCCCGCGCAGAGTTGGGAGAAGCCATGGCGGTAGAGCGCTACCGCGTCCAGGTTGATGGCAAGTGGATGGACGTCGCCCTCGAGCGCACCGGCGAGCACATGAAGGTGCAGATCGGCGATAAGACCTGGGACGCCGACATGGAAAGGTTTCTCGATACCAACCTGGTCTCGCTCATCCTTGGCGGCAACTCGCTGTCATTCCTCGTCGAGAAGATTGACGACACCTGGACGGTGCTGCGCGAGTGGGAGAACTACAAGGTCCGCGTCAAGCCGGCCTGGGCGGGCACGCAAGGCGCCGCCGAGCGTGAGGACTATGCGCCATCCGAGACGACCATCGATAGCCCGCTCGTCGGCGTCATCGCGCAGGTGGCTGCGACGCCAGGCCAGAAGGTCGAGCGCGGCGATTTGCTCATCGTCATCGAGGCGATGAAGATGCAGAACGAACTGCGTGCGCCGCGTGCCGGCATCGTGCGCTCGGTCCGCGTGCGTCAGGGACAGAAAGTCGCGCTCAGGCAACCGCTCGTGGTGTTGATGTAGGACGCTTACCGCTTCTTCGCCACCGCTCCTCCTATTGACATATTTAACGTTCAAGTGTTCAATAGGCTGAGTGGAGATTGGATTCGCCAGCCGCGATCTGGAGAAGTGCGTAGAGGAAACCCAACGTGCCCTTCGGCGGTGGGGCCTTGTAGTTGGCGATAAATATGTGCAGCGAGTTGCGACGATTGCCCAAGTCCCAACGTTCGACGTGCTGTTCAAACTACAGTACCTCAGAGTGCATCCCCTGAGCGGTGAACGCAAAGGACAATTCGCGCTCACCCTCCATGGTCGTTGGAGGTTGATTATCTCGAAAGTGAGCGACAAAGCCATCCGGATTGAAGAGGTAACGAACCACTATGGCGACTAAAGCGAAGCCCTTCCGGACCGACCGGCTTGTGCCACCTGGCGAGGTGCTTGCCGAAGAACTTGAGGCACGTAACATGACGCAGACTGCGCTAGCGCAGACGATGGCGCGCCCGATTCAAGTCGTGAACGGTATCGTCCAAGCGCGGCGAGCGGTTACTGCAGAAACCGCGTTGCAACTGGAGCGCGCCCTGGACGTGCCAGCCGAGTTCTGGATGAACCTGGAACAGGCTTACCAGTTGGCAAAGGCGCGCGCTAAACTGCGCCGCGCCAGCTAGCGACTGACTACCGCTTCTTCGCCGCCACCAGCCCGCGCTTCTCCAGGTACCCCATGATTTTCGCCATGCTCTGTTCGACGGTCTCTTTGTCGGACTCGACAAGCACTTCCGGCTTGAGCGGCTCTTCGTAGGGGTCGGAGACGCCGGTGAAGTTCTTGATCTCACCCGCGAGCGCTTTCTTGTAGAGACCCTTCACGTCGCGCTCGGCAAGCACTGGGATGGGGCACCTCACGTAGACTTCGACGAAGTTCTTGATCTTGCCGCGGATCTCGTCGCGGATCTCGCGGTAGGGCGAGATGGCCGCCGAGATGGCGACCACGTCGTTCCGGCTGAGCATCTCGCAGACGAAGCCGATGCGGCGGATGTTGGTGTCGCGGTCCTCTTTGCTGAAGCCGAGGCCATTGCTGAGGTTCGTGCGCACCACGTCGCCGTCGAGCAACTCCACCTTCATGCCCCGCTCGCGCAGCGCTGGCGCGATGCGATCGGCCAGCGTCGTCTTGCCCGCGCCCGACAAGCCGGTGAACCACAACGTGAATCCAGGATGTTCCAAGGGGTTGCTCCTTCGTGACTCTTCCCCTCGCGCGTCTGCGGGAGAGGCCAATTTTCCCCTCGCCCGTACTCGGGAGAGGGTTAGGGTGAGGGTCTTAAGTGTGCAGGCCGCACTCGGTCTTGCCGGTGCCCGCCC
>JACQEE010000011.1 GCA_016200725.1 Chloroflexota bacterium | reverse complement strand
TGGCTCCCAAGGGTTTCCGCCGTTGTGTTCCTTGATAGCATAGGGGATCGCGAGAGCCTGTTCGAGAGTCGCGCGCGGAAACGACCATTGAACACGCGATCGTGCCTTGGTGTTCGTCTTTTTTCTTGTCTGCTTAGGCTTCCTTACCATGTCCTTGCCCCTCCTCATTATCCGGACAACGCGTTAGTCAAATGCGCATTGCGGTATTGTATCGTACGTTGATCTGCTTAGGAGGAAAAAGGATCAGAGTAAATGTCGAACCAGCCTCGCGCCGCAGGGTGATCAGTCTATGCTATTCTCCGCAGTCAGAGCTAAGAATGCGGCGCGCTAACTTCAGAGCAGCGTACAAATGGAGCACCCGGGATGGGACCGCAAGACGTCAAGCATTGGAAGGAATTCGAAGACTTTGTTGCTCAGATTTACCGAGTCATCGGGGGAAGCCGCGTGCGGCAGAACGTCAACCTAGCAGGCAACCAGATAGATCTCTATCTGGAAGAGGAAACTCCTTCGGGTCAGGTCGTACGTACCGCAGTGGAATGTAAGTACTATTCGACCCCAGTACCAAAGTCGGCCGTCCTACAGTTCGGAACAGTTGCCCAATTCCTCCGCCAAGCAGGGCTAATAGACAAGGCTCTGATGGTCGCCTACAAAGGCTATACCAGAGAGGCGCAGACTACTGCCAAAGCAGCGAATATAGAAACTTGGTCATTTCAGGATCTCGAAGCCCGAGTGAACCCCGAAATATTTGGGCCGAGAGTTGTTGCGAAGGTCCCAACCGGACTGCCGCTTCCCGACCAATTCCCCAAACTCGCGTTTGTGGTGATGCCCTTTGCCGAAACGCTCGAGGATACCTATCTCTACGGGATCCGCAGAGCGTGTTCGGCCACAGGCTTGGAGTGCAAAAGGGGAGATGAGATTCAGCACGGCAACGTCGTAATCGAAGAAGTGTTAGACCACATAAAAAGAGCTCGTGTCACCATCGCTGAACTCTCTGATCACAACCCCAATGTATTCTACGAGGTTGGGTGGGCGCATGCGCTCTCGCGACCAACGGTTCTCGTTGCGAGGAAGGGTACCGCGCTACCGTTCGACGTACGACATATCAATACTCTTTTCTATACCAACATTAAGGATCTAGAAGTCAAGCTGGCGGCCAGACTTCGGTCAATCATGTCGCAAGGCAACAACGAATAACACTTGCGTCGTTGGATCGACGCTGAGCGTCTAATGATTTCGCTGATCACAGCCCCGGCCTAACCTCTTTCGCAAACAACTCCATGCTTCTCACCACCTTCACGTGCTCGACGGCGCCGGGGCCGTGCCAGAGGATGAGGCGGCGGACGCCGATGCGCTGGAGTTCGCGGACGCGCTCGAGGACACGGGCGGGGCTGCCGAAGATGAGGACGTCGCGCCACCAGGCGTCGTAGTCGAAGGCCTCGAGCGTGGCGTGGCGCTCGCGCATGTGGTCGTAGGTCGCGGGCGCGGGCTCGTCGGCGCGGAGCATGATGCGGCGCAGAATGTCTACGTGCCAGCGCAGCGCCTCGCGCGGCTCCTCGTACGCCTCGCGGTCCGTCGGCGCGACGTAGCACAACTTCATCACCGCGCTCTTATCGAGCAGCATGTCGATCGCGGCGTCGCTGCGGCCCGACTCGCGCAGGTGCGACGTGTATGCGTCGAGGTCGGCGCCGATGCGCTCGTTGGTGGTGAAGGGACGCGCCATGAGGGCGGGGAGGCCCTTCGCGCCGGCGATCTGCGCGCTGTCCTTGCTGTTGCTCGCCATGATGAGCGAGACGCTGTTGCCGTTGTACGGCCTGGGGAAGACGCTGACCTCGGGGTAGTGGAAGAAGCGGCCATCGTGGGTGAAGCGCTCGGTGCCCCACGCCTTGAGCAGCACCTCGAGCACTTCCTCGAAGCGCTGGCGCGTCTCCTCCATCGCGACGCCGAAGACGGGGTACTGAATCGGCTGGTAGCCGCGCCCGATGCCCATGTCCAGGCGGCCGCGGCTGAGGACGTCGACGATCGCGGCCTCCTCGGCGAGGCGCAGCGGGTGCGCGAACGAGAGGTTCATCACGGCTATGCCGATGCGGACGCGCTTGGTGCGCGCCGCCGCGTGGCTGGCCAGGGCGAGCGGGTCGCCGGCGAGGCAGTAGCGCGTGAAGTGCTGCTCGGGGATCCAGACGTCGTCGTAGCCAAGGCGCTCGGCGAGTTCGAGGCGCTCGAACTCCTGGTGGTACAGCTCGCGCTGGTCGGTCCACTCGGGGTGCTGGAAGGTGTGGTACGTGCCGATGCGCATGGTGACCGGATTCTACCGCATGGATCGGGCGCATTTGAAATGCGCCCCTACAGAAGATCGTCCTCATCCCCTGTGCCAACTACCCCTCGCGCATGTTGCCGTCTCTCCGTACAGTGCTTTTATGACTCCCTGGGACTGGTACAACCAAAACCGGCAGTCGATCCGGCTTCCGGAGTACGACTATCACCGGACAGGGTGGTACTTCGTCACGCTCTGCACGTTTCATCGGGAGGCGTTGTTTGGGGAGGTGACCGAAGGACGCATGGTACTGAACGAGGCCGGAAAGATTGTGGAGCGATGCTGGTGGGAGATGGCGGAACACTTTGATGGCCTCGTGCTGGACGCAATGGTGGTCATGCCGAACCATCTGCATGGCCTTGTGGGGTTGGCGCCGTCGGAAGGACGGGCACATTTTAAATGCGCCCCTACAAAAGAGTACCGGCTCGGTGACGTGGTGAGAGCGTTCAAGGTGTTTTCGACCCGCACTGTCAACAAGACTCGTGGCGGCGATGGGTTGCCACTATGGCAACGGAATTTTCACGAGCATGTACTGCGAAGGCCTGAAGAGATGGTGAGCATTCGGCGATACATCCGGGAGAATCCCCAGCGTTGGAACGACGATTCGGACAATCCCCGGTTTCTCAGACTCGATCACGCCGGACCTCGGGTCCGACGAACTCTCCTGTAGGGGCGCAATTCAATTGCGCCCGCTACCGGCGCGTGGGTGCTTCGCGAGGCAGGCGCTCTTTCACCGACGACACCGGATTCGGGTCGGCGAAGAGCATGCGGTCGCTGTAGTCGGGCTCGCCGAGGGTAGCGTCTTTGATCCAGTAGGAGGCCTCGAGGGCGATGCCGTTGGGGTCGGTGAAGTAGATCGACCTGATGAAGACGTGGTCGACGACGCGGGTCACGCGGATGCCTTCGGCGCGCAGACGCTTTTGCAGATCGAGCAGCGCAGCCTCGTTCTCGACGCCGAAGGAGAGGTGGTCGAACTGGACGTTGCCGGTGACGGGTTCGCCGGCGGGCTTGTGGACACCCTTGACGCCGGGCCACTCGAAGAAGGCGATGGTGTTGCCGTCGCTGAGTTTAAAGAAGTAGTGGCGCCAGGGAGTCTGGCCCTCGCGGGTGCCGATGGTGGCGACGAGAGGCATGCCGAGGGTGTCGCGGTAGAAGCGCACGGTGGCGTCCATGTCGCCGGTGACGAGCGCGAGGTGGTTGATGCCTTTCCAGTCGGTCATGTCATCCTCCGTAGAACCGTGCGACGTTCTCTCCCACCATCTTCCGCCGCTCGTCGCCGGGCACGCCAGCCATCTGCTCCGCGATCACCCGCTGCGACTCCGGCCAGTCGCCCGCCGAATGGGGGAAGTCGTTGCCCCAGCAGAGGTTCTGGACGCCGATGGCGTGCCGGTTCCGCATCGCCGCGCGGTCGGTCTGGAACCCGAGGAGGGCGAATCGCTTGAAGTATTCGCTGGGAAGCCGGTTGAGTTTGACGCCTTTGGCGGGACCGAACTGCTCATAGATCTGATCGGCATGCTCCATGAAGTACGGGGCCCAGCCCGCACCGGTCTCTGCGAAATGGATGCGCAGGTTGGGGAAGCGGTCGAGCACGCCATGAACAATCATCTGGCACACGGTGTA
Organism: Chloroflexota bacterium; assembly: GCA_016200725.1. Next base: position 5,972 of record JACQEE010000011.1, on the reverse strand, counting down.
GGCAGGGCGCGGGCAGCCGCCGGCCATCACGGAATGCAGCGGGGCGCCAGTACCCTCGAGGATCTGCCCGCTGCGCCTCGACTCGCCGGCGGCCTCCGGGCTGAAGGTGACGTGCGCGGTGAGCGGCGCCTTGAGGCTGAGCGCGAGGCTCCAGAATGCGTCGTCCTCCGGCGAGGGGTGGCTCTTGCCGCTGGGCCATGAGCCCAACTGCCAGCCCCTAAGGGTCTTGTAGTCGCGCGTGCGCTTCAGTTCCGCCGCCGCGTCTTCGATGCCGGTCACCGGCACCTGGGCCAGGCCCCACAGACGCTCGGGGGAGTAGGCGCAAAAGTCCTTGGCCAGGAAGTCGTTGTACGCCTCGATGCAGGCGAGGTAGAGATCGCGGTCCTTGAGGCGCCCGAGGAAACCGGGGCCCGCGACCGCCGCGTACTCTACCTCGGCGTCCACGCCATCCTGGTCCATCTCGCGCACTCGCTGCGCTGCGTCACCCGCGCCGACGTGGTGTTCGCGGTAGTACCAACCGTACGTGCGGCGCTCTTGAGGCTTCTTCCCCGCCGCCAGGTTCATGCCCAGCGGCACGACTCGGTCGATGCCTTCGGCGATCCACCCCTCGCCGAACACGGGCAGCCCCGGCGGCAGGTCCTTCTCGGTGAGCGCGACGACGCGCGGCCCTCGATCCCGGTACTTCGCGGGCAACCGCCACGTCCATTGCTCCGGAGAGATCTCCAGGTGTGTGTCCGCGGAGATGGTCTTGTACGCCCGCATGCAGATCTCCGAGTTCGCGATCTAGTGTTTGGCTGTCAGGAGTCGAATGACGGCGGGCGCGATCTCCTTCGCCCGCGCCTCGATCTGCTCGCGGCTCAGGCCGCCGACCGGGAACGGCACCACGATGTACTCGTAATCGGGAACGCCGCTCAGGCGCTTCATCGCCTCCGCCGAACCGACCAGCGGCTCTGCGATGATGGCCACCGACGGCACGCCGGCCCACTCCAGTTCGATCGCGTCGCGCATACTGCGCGACGAGCACGACCCTCAGTCGCCTATCGCGGTGACCACGGCCCCGGCTTCGCGCGTCAGTTGCGCGAAGTGTTCCTTGCGTGGCGGCACGGAGACGCTGTCCTTGCGGAATCGCAGCGACTGGAGCAGTTCAAAACTCTTCGCCAGTTCCGCGAAAACGGCGTCGAGCAATTCCTGGCTATTCGATTTTCCGTTGGAGAGCAATCCCAGCACCACGCCATCCAGCGTGACCCGGCGTCTCGCCATCGGACGCGAGTCCTTGCCCCGCAGCGGGCCGGAGGTGGGGTCGAGAATCACGTACGGCTTGTTCGCGGTCGCTGTCATGACGTCCTCCTCGCAGGCTCGACCGCCCGCGTCACCGGGCCATGGCTCGGGAACGGCACCATGAACCAACTCTGCATCACGGCTGGCCCGCCGGCGGCCACCACGAGAATATTGTCGGGACTGGCAATGGGCGATCGGAACTCCCACCCATTACCCGGCGCCCTGAGCCGAGGGAACAGATAATTCCGGATGTCGGCTTTGCTCCACCCGGCCTGGAGGCACAGGTTCATATGCTCCCAGCCGATGACAGCAAGCAGGCTCCGGCATGAGTCGTAACTGGAGGACTGCTTGTATGTCCAGACCGTCCGCACCAGGAATGCCGCTCGTTCGAGGAACGACTCAGGCGATTTCGGGTGCAGGCCCGTGGCTTTGACCGGATCCATCGGCGCGAAGAGCGTTACCGCGCTCGCCTCGGGGGCCAGGCCTCGCTCTGCGTGCAGGGGCGTCCAGGGGCTGTCCTCCTCGTTCTCGCCGAAGCACCAGGTGAACCGTCCGGGCTGGGAGAAGGAAGCCCGATCGAGAAACCCAGGGATGGAACGCGTGACGTTGCGAATGACCAGACGTACGGCCCGGCCAATCGTCGCGTTGGCGCGGAAGCCCGGGCCGAAGACACCGAGGCCGGAGTTGATGCCCAGTTCCTTGCGGATGGGGCCATTCACGACCACGATCTGCGCCGCGCCGGAAAGCGTGCCGGAGTTGGCGTGGAGGTTGAACGGCTCATCGCACATGGCGCGGCAGGCGGCCACGACCACGGGCATATATTCAGGCAGGCAGCCCGCCATGACGGCGTTGATGGCCACTTTCTCAGCAGTGATGACCACTTCTCGAGTGGGCACCGCGCCGATGACCTCGTCGGGCTTGAGCGCTACGACATCGAGGAACTCGGCCACTCGGTCGGGTGTGGGCGGCATCACCGGCAGGCCGTCGGTCCAGCCCCGGTCGAAGCAGGTCTCGATAGCAGCCACCGGGCCTTCCGTGGCGATTTCGGGGGAGTGAAACCGATGGTTCATGGCCTGATGCTACCATACGCGACTGGTAGCGTAGTCGAGGCCGGTCTTGTTGGAGGCTGAGGTATGCAGTCGACGAAGTACCTGATCATCGGGGGCGGAATGGCGGCGCTGGAGGCGGCGAAGCAACTGCGGAAGGCGGACGCGACGGCGAGCATCACGCTCGTGTCGGAAGAGCGGCTCGTGCCGTACAACCGGCCGCCGCTATCGAAACACTTTCTGCGCGGGGAGATGCCGCTCGAGAAGGTGCTGCTCGCTCCGGAGGCGTGGTATCGCGAGAACAACATCACCGTGCTGCTGGGGACGAAGGGCGAGGGGCTCGACCCGGCGAAGGCGACGGTGTCGCTGTCGAACGGCGAGACGTGTCACTACGAGAAGTTGCTCATCGCGACGGGCGGCGAGCCGGTGCGGCTGACGCGCTTGGCAGGGTCGAACCTCGGAGGCATCCACTATCTGAGGACGGTCGAGGATGCGCAGGCCATCGGCGCGGAGGCATTGCCGGGGAAGCGGGCGGTGCTGGTGGGTGCGGGCTTCATCGGCCTCGAGGTCGCGGCATCGCTGGCGAAGAAGGGCGTGCAGGTGACGGTGCTGGAGGCACTGCCGCATATCTGGCCGAAGTTCGCGGGCGCAGGACTCGCCGGCTTCGTGAAGCGCTACTGCGAGGAGCGCGGCGTTCGATTCGTGACGGGCGACGGCGTGGAGTCGTTCGACGGCAGCGGACGAGTTGCGTCGGTGAAGACGCAGAGCCGGGAGTACCCCTGCGATTTCGTGGTCGTCGGCGTGGGTATCAGGCCGCGGACGGAAGTGGCCATCGCGGGCGGCGTGCGCGTCGATAACGGGATCGTGGTCGACGAGAAGATGCATACGTCGCACCCAAACATCTTCGCTGCGGGCGACGTGGTGAACTACCCCGACCCCGTCTTCGGCAAGCGGCGGCGCGTCGAGCACTGGGGCCACGCGGAGTACACGGGACAGATCGCGGGGATGAACATGGCGGGGAAGGAGACGCCCTACAACCTGCTGACGTATGTGTGGTCCGACATCTTCGACCTACACCTCGAGTTCGCGGGCGACGAATCGGAGCACGACCAGGCGCTGGTGCGCGGCAAAATGGAGGACAAGGCGTTCGTGGTGCTGTATCTGAAACAGCACGTGCTGCGAGCCTACTTCTCGGTCAACACGTCTGCGAAGGAGTTTCCGGTCTTCCAGCGCCTCATCCAGCGGAAGACGGACCTTTCGACGAAACTCGCGCAGTTGCAGGACGCGGCGTTCAACGTGCGGGGGCTGCTCAGTTAGTCTTGGGGACGAACATCTGAGTCCCCAGCCCCTTGAGCAGCACCTTGCCGGTCTTGGCGTTACGGATCTCCACGTCGGTTACCGCAACGCTCTTGCCCTTCTGCACCACACGTGCCTCAGCGACCAGTTCGTCGCCCAGGAGGGCTGGCCGGAGGAAGTTGACCTTCATCTCGATGGTTGTGGGCACCTGTCCCGGCTCGAGCATCCCGCCCAGCGAGGCCGACATGGCCATATCAGCCAGAGCGACGAGCAGGCCGCCTTGCATCACCCCCGCGCTCTGCATATGGATCGGCAACACGGTCATGCGGCTGCGCGCGGTGCCCAACTCCCCACGCTCGAGCGTCATGGCGAGGTGCTTCGCGAACCCGCCAGGTTGGAAGGGTTGAGTGGTCATCGTGCGGTGACTCCCTGGAGAACACGGGCCGCATTGCCACCCATCAGCGCAGCGATGGTGGCCTTGGGAACGCCCCCGCGCTTGAGGTCGGCGATGGCATCGGCAGCTGAGCCAGTGCCGGGGTACGGGTGGTGGGAGCCCCAGGCGGCGAGGCGAGCGAAGGTATCGGGCATGCGGCGGACGCTGCCGTCGCCCGCACCGAACGTGACGAAGTTCCTGCGGCTCTCGAACACCTGGCCGGGCTCCAGGCTGACAGGGTCGCGCTGATTGCAAAGCCACATCGCGGTCTCGGTCTTCTCGAGGGCGAGCGGCAGCCATGCGGCGCCGGCGTGGAAGAAGGCGATGCGCAGCGTCGGGAATTTCTCGAGCACGCCGCGCGACATGAAGGTCATGAGGAAGGCGTTGCAGTCCATCGCCGGGGCAATCGCCGCAAGCGCGTCGCCGACGCCAGACCAGGCGCCTGCGGTCGCGGCTACCTTTGCGTAGGACGTCATCTCATTGCCCACCGCCGCGAGTGGCGGATGGACCGAGGCGAGGAGGCCAGCGTCGGCGATGGCTTTCCAGAGGGGATCGAAGTGCGCGCTCGTGACGTAGCGGCCATCGATCAACTGCGGCGGCACGAGCACGGCGCGGAAGCCTAGGGCGGCGACGCGACGGACCTCGACGTTCGAGGCGTCGATGCCCTGGAGCGGAAGGATGCCGATGGGAAGAAGGCGCGTTGCGTCGGCGGAGGCGTAGTCGTGCGCCCAATCGTTGTACGCGCGAGCAAGCGTCGTGCTCGCCGTCACATCACCGACGAGACCGATGTGCTGAAAGAGGGTGGGAAAGAGCAGCGCGCATTGGATGCCCTGCGCGTCCATCCGAGCGAGGCGATCGCGCGAATGCTCGTAGTGACCCGGAGCCATCGGTGCCGGGGGACCGGCGGCGGACTTCCAGGAATCGACGAGGAACGGAGCCTCGACCAGATGGGCGTCGGCGTCGAACACGCGCCGCTGGGGAATCGTCGGTGACATGGAGGTTATCGAGGGGCCACGCGGCTGGCGAACTCGCGGTCGAGGTCAGCGTCGCTGGGGAACCAGGCTGGTCGCGGGCCGTAGCTCTCAGGCTCGGTCGTGGTGAACGTCTTCGCAGGGATGCCGTACATGCGGCAGGCGTTGGCGCCGAGGAGTTTGCCCTGGACCTTCTCGGGGACGCCGGCCTCATCCATCTCGCGCATGGCGGTCCAAGCGTCGGAGCCATCGATGTGGGGAAGGTCGGATGACCAGATGCCGATGTTCTCGAAGTACGTGTGCTGCTTATGGACGCCTTCTTCGTCGCCCTCGAAGGCGATGAAGCAGCGCGACATGAACGTCTCGCTAGGGAGCGCGGCAAGGCGCGGGCCGCTCTTGCTCTTGGCGACGCGGTCGCACTGCTCGAGGACGATGGGGAGCCAGGTGGCGTTGGACTCCATGATGGCCATAGGCGGCATGTTGGGAAAGCGCTCGAAGAAGCCGGAGAGGAGCATGCTCGCCACGAACGTCATCGCCTCGTGGACGAAGCCCAGGCAGCGCGTGGGCGCAGGGCCGGGCATCTGCGCCTTGTCGGCGGCGCGGTCGAGCAGATCGCCCCAAGGTGTGCCTGGGCCGCCAAGGGTATGCATCCCGACGACGAGGCGCGTCTCGCAGAAGGAGTGCCAGAGGGCGTCGTACTCACGCTGGAGCGGGTAGAGGCCACGGAGCGGGATGGGGCGCACCATCGCGAGTTTGAAGCCATTCGCTGCGACGCGGCGCATCTCGTTCGCGGAGTCGGTGGCCGACACGAGAGGGAGGACGGCGGCAGGGAATAGGCGCTCGGGGCCGGCTGAACACCAGTCGATGACCCAGTCGTTGTAGGCGCGAGACATGAGGTCGGCGGCGCGGTCGTTGCCGATACCGTTGAAGCCTGAGAGCATGCTCAGA
>JACQEE010000089.1 GCA_016200725.1 Chloroflexota bacterium | reverse complement strand
GGGTTGGGGTTAGGTTCCCCCTAACAAATCCAAATCTTCGCCGTGTCGCCGTGTCGTGGTGGTTGACCCTTCCTACTTCTTCGTAAAGATCGCCAGCGCGCCGTCGCCGAAGTCGCCGTAGCCGCTGACGAGCGCCACTTCGGCGTCCTTGACCTGGACGTCGCTGGTGCCGCGGACCTGCTTGACGCCTTCGACGATGTGGTTCATGCCCATGATGTGGCCCTGCGAGAGCAGGCCGCCGTGCGTGTTCACGGGCAGTTCGCCCCCGATCTGGATGCGGCCGTTCTCCACGAAGTGCCCGCCCTCACCCTTCTTGCAGAACCCGATGTCCTCGAGTTGGTTGATGACGGTGAAGGTGAAGCAGTCGTAGATCTCGGCGACGTCCACGTCCTTGGGCTTCACGCCGGCCATGTCGAAGACGCGGGGCGCCAGTTTGGCGATGCCGAACTTGGTCATGTCGGGTCGCTGCGTGATCGACGACGGCGAGTCGGGGTGCGCTTCGCCGAAGCCGCTGATGTAGACGGGCTTGCGTTGCAGATGCTTGGCGCGGTCGGGCGTGGTGATCACCATCGCCGCGGAGCCGTCGGTCTGGAGACAGCAGTCGAGCAGGCGGAAGGGGTCGGCGAGCATCGGCGAGTTCTGATGGTCTTCCATCGTGATCTGCTCGGCGTCCTTCATCTGCGCGTTCTTCTGCATCTTCGCGTGCTTGCGCGCCGCGATGGCCACTTCCGCGAACTGCTTGCTGGTCGTGCCGAACTGGTGCATGTGACGTCGCGCCATCGGGCCGTACCAGAGCATCGGCGCGACGAGGCCGTAGATGTACTCGAATTCGCCCATCGTGCGCATGGGGCCGCTGGCGATGCCCGCGCCGATGGACTGCGCCGTCCGCGAGCCGGAGTAGCCGTTGCGACCCTAGACGAGCAGTACATAGTTGCACACGCCGGAGGCGACCGCGAGGACGCCGTTCTGGATGGCCGCGCAGGGGCTCGCGCCGCCCATGCTGATCGAGGCGGAGTAGCGCAGGTCCTTGATGCCCAGGTTGGTGGCCATGTCCTCGGAGGTCATGCCGGCGGCCTGGGGCAGCACGCCATCGATGTCGTGCGGCTTGATGCCCGCATCCTCGATCGCCCGCATGCACGCGGTCATCTGGAGCGTCAGGTCGGTCATGCCCGACTTACGGGAATAGGTGGTCTCGCCGATGCCGACCACACACGTCTTGTTGGCGAAATCTTTGGGGGAGTACACGCGCAGGCACCTCCGAAGTGCAAGAATCGAACGGCCCCTATGATATGGGTGACGCTTAGGGGCGTCAACTGAAGGGGGCACACCTCTACTTTACCCATTACCCGGCGCGGCCCGCAGCGTGACCTTCCTTGCCCCTTTTTCATGCCATCTCACCCATTGCTTGTAGGTCATCGAAACAGGTATGCTCAAAGCAAGAACAAATTTCCAGTCCCAGAGGGTCAACAATGACCAGTAGCCAACTGGGCTTTGATATGGTCAGAGGGACCACGGATGCCCACGAGCCACAGGCTGAACGTATCGACTTGCCCGATGCTGACGTCGTTTTTTATCGCTCGTTTTTCTCAGGTGATGAAAGCGACCGGTTTTTTGAAGAGTTAACAACACACGCCGCCTGGAAACAAGAGAGGATCAAGTATTACGGGAAAGTGATGGATCTGCCTCGCCAGACGGCCTGGTACGGCGATGAGGGCAAATCCTACGTCTACTCTGGAATCAGAGTAGACCCGCAGCCATGGACTGCGACGCTGCTGACCATCAAGCGCCGTGTTGAGAGCGTTTCAGAGGTCACCTTCAACAGCGTCTTGCTTAATCTCTACCGGCACGGACGGGACAGCGTCGCTTGGCACAGTGATGACGAGCCTGATCTGGGTCCGGACCCCGTCATCGGTTCAGTCAGCTTCGGCGAAACGCGAACCTTCTGGTTCCGGCATCGCAGAGACCACAGCCTTCGTTTCAAGATTGAGCTTCCCCACGGCAGCTATCTTCTAATGCGCGGCCAGACCCAACACTTCTGGGTTCACCAAATACCTAAGACCACCCGTCATTGCGAACCGCGGATCAATCTAACCTTCAGGGTGATCAAGGAAGTCAGAAGTGTACGACCAAATCCTCAAGGCTTTATTTGAAGCGAACTCATGCAAGACGGACAAAGAAGAGATTGCTTACCTGAACGGCCTCAAGCCGTCAGCGCAACAGTTGTGGGACGCATACCAAAATCAGGCAGTAAAGGTATCCTACGCCGATTCAAATATTCGGGCTGCCTACCTTCTCCGTTATTTTCCTCCGTACACTCAACTTATCCAGCAAGTTCTCTTAGGAGTCGATCGAAATGCCTTGAAGACACTCAATCAGACTTCCATCAAAGCGTGCTTCTTCGGCGCTGGTCCCGCTCCCGAACTGTACGGATTCCTGAGATTTTTGAAGCGCAGCCACCCCCGTGCCAAATCTGTCGATGCTCACCTCTACGACGTCAGTCGTGATGACTGGCAATTCGCGCTGGAGATTAACCGCAGAACGCTGATCCCCCAGTTCTGGAATAGCCTCAGAACGCTGACCGTTAAGTTCGACATCGCCAAGCCGCGGGCCATTCAGCTGGGCGGCCAGGTCAGAGGGACTCTGCAGCTCTCAGATATCGTCGTTTTCCAGAACTGCCTGAACGAGGTGCCTCCGTCCAGTCGCGGAGTTCTGCGAGCAAATCTCCGTCAGTTGGTCGGGGCGATGAAGATGGGAGCAATTCTGGTTGTCATCGAGCGGAAAGGATACGCGGCAGTTGATACGGTGCTAGCTGACATCAGGGGAGACGTTGAAGCGAGCAGCACAGCAGTTCTTTTGGGCAAACCTAATGAGGCGCGGTATTTCAATTGCGTATCCACCTACAGCACAATGCCGAAAATCCTGACCGACAATCTGTTTCTCAGAAAGTCATCTCGTACGCCACCGCCACCTGAGGAGTCCGGTCTCATTCTAGGGCGAGACATCAAATACCGGGCCCTCATCGTTGCGAAGAAAGATAAGGGCTCTCACGGCGATTCGCCTCAGCGGGCGGAGGATCTGCCTTTCTGACGACACCGCTGATTTCGCTCCTGCCCCCCCCCCAACGCCGCCGCGCCTCTTCGGCTGCCGCAGCGCCGCTAGCAGCGGCAGTAACTTTCGGTACACATCCTGCTGTGTCTTACCTCTGGTAGTTTGTCCGGTCGCCCCCACACGTCACGACCTCTGATTTCGAGCCGACTATACCGACGCAATCGCGCTCGAGCAACGACCCGCTGTCACCCCTGTGCCATCCCCCCTTGCGTACGTCTCTATAATAGAATTACTGGAGAGCACTCTCCCCGCAACGCCCGACCGCGCCTCGCGGCCAGCCTAGCCTGCCCTGTCCTCTTCTGTAGGGGCGCATTTCAAATGCGCCCGCGTCCCATTGGGGCGCCCGCCCGCATCCAGCCCGCCACACGGCGGGCTTTCTTTTTGCCAATCGATTGGAGGTATTCGTCATGGCCCGCAAACCATCCGGCTTCGCCAGCGGCTCCGCTGGCAGCAAACAGCGAAAGTTCCTTACTGCCCTGGCTCGGTGCGGCACCGTCCGCAAGGCCACCAAAGCCTCCAAAGTCAGCCGCAGCCTCGTTCGCGAGTGGCAGAAGGCATTCCCCGCCTTTGCCGTCGCCGTCTCTGACGCCGAGGCTGATTACAACGACTTCCTCAGAGAACACCTTATCGCCATCGGCCTGGGGCAGGCGAAAGGCCAACAGAAGAAGGACAACGAAAAATCCGGCCAAAAACCCGCAAACCCGCCGGCCAACTGGAGAGCGCTCGATGCCGTTCTGGAGCGGGACGCGCGGGCGAAGGGGCAGTTTGGCCGGGCGAGAGGGAGGCTTGGCATGGGCGAGGGGGAGACTTGGGGGCGGTTCGAACCTGGTGATCCCGCGGCCGGCGCCGACGGCTGGTCTGGCCCCAAGCCCGTCCCCACCGCCGCCGAACTCGCCCGCTGGGAACTCGACCCCATCGCCTTCTTCCGCGAAGCCCTCGGCTGGGAACCGTGGTCTAAGCAAATCGAAATCGCCCACGCCGTCCGCGACGCGATCGAGGGCAATGCAACCACCACGGCACCACGGCACAGCGAAGAATCTTCTGTAGGGGCGGATTTCAAATCCGCCCGAGAGGACGCGGACGCAACAAGGCCGTCTACATCCGGTGACGCTGTCCCTGCGGGGCATGAGACCCTGGGCCGGGAGGCCCAGGGTGACAAACATCTCAAGCGAATCGCCGTGCGCGCCGCGAACGGCGTCGGCAAGACCGCCCTCGCCGCGCGCCTCATGCTCTGGGTGCTCCGTTGCCATCCCAAGAGCGTCGTCATCACCACCGCGCCGACGCAGCGGCAGGTCGAGCAACTCCTCTGGCGCGAAGCGCGCGCTGCCTACCAGGGTGCCAAGGTCCACCTCGGCGGCAAGATGTACGAGCGGTCGCCGCACTGGAACCTCGGCCCGCGCCACTACGCCCTCGGCGTCTCACCCGAGAAAACGCAGACCGAACGCTTCCAGGGCTTCCACGCCCCCCTCATCGTCTTCATCGTCGACGAGGCGAGCGCCGTCGGCGAGAAACAATGGGAAGCGATCAAGGGCTCGCTCCTCGCCGGCAACGCCGTGCTGCTTGCCATCGGCAACCCGCTGCGCACGACGGGCGAGTTCTACGACGCCTTCCACGCGCACAGCGACCTCTGGCGCACCATGCACGTCAGCGCCTTCGACGTGCCGGGCATCGCGGACGAAGAAAACGCAACCACCACGGCACAACGGCACGGCGAAGAATCTTCTGTAGGGGCGGATTTCAAATCCGCCCGAGACGCCACGTCCAGCACCACGCCTCGCGCTGCCATCCCTGGCTTGGTTACCAAAGACGCCGTCGCCCAGGCGAAGACCGACTGGGGCGACCACTCGACGGTCTACGCCATCCGCGTCGAGGGCGCCTTCCCCAAGCAGGCGTCCAACCAACTACTCAGCATGGAGTGGCTCGAAAAGGCCGTCGCCCTCTGGAAGTCCCCTCCCTCTCCTGTAGGGGCGGATTTAAAATCCGCCCGCCACGCCCCGCAGGCAATAGGTGCCTTACCGAAGGACGCCCCCTGCCTCGGCGTCGACGTCGCGCGCAGCGGCAGCGACGCGACCGCGCTGGCCCTGCTCGTCGCCGACCGCCTCGAGTGCCTGGAGACCTTCCACGGCCAGGACACGATGAAGACCGCCGAGGTCGTGCAGCGCTACCACGTCGCCCACGAGAAGCGCATCACCATCGCCATCGACGACGGCGGCGTCGGCGGAGGCGTCGTCGACCGGCTGCGCCAACTCAACATCAGCGTTCACGCCGTCAAGTTCGGCGGCGCGCCCGAAGGCCGTAAGAAGGAGCACTTCGCGAATAAACTCAGCGAAATGTACTGGCTCTTACACGAACGCCTGCGCGACGGCCGCCTCGCGCTGCCCGACGACAAGCGCCTGCTGGCGCAACTCGCGCAGATCGACTATGAGGTCGAGAGCGACCGCGCCATCCGCGTGCACAAGCGCGGCCTCGCCGAGCAGCACCCGTCGCCCGACCGCGCCGACGCGCTGGTGCTGGCCATCGAGGCGCAGGCGCGGGCCACGAGAGGGACAGGCGTGTGGCTGTGAGCCGCCTAGGCGCCCTCTGTCGCCTTCCCTTCCTCTGCGGAGACCTTGTCGAAGGCGGCGTACCAGACTTTGTACTCGTCGGTCTCGTACGTCCACATGCCGAAGATGCCCGCGCCGATGAGGAGGGTGCCGAAGAGGTGGAACCGGCGACAAAGAGGACGATCCCGAGCACCCCAGCTTTCCAGTATTCGTCTTGGCCAATGGCCCACATGCCGACGGTGCCGAGCGCGGTGAGGCACATGCCGGCGAAGGTCACGACGTCGCTCTGGGCGACGGTGACGCCGACGGCCGTCATGATGAAGCCTGCGGCGAAGACGGGGAACACGAGCAGCCACGTGCGCCAGGGCGGCAGCGTGTCGGTCGTCTTTCTGCCGACGTGCTGGTAAATGGCGCTGGCCATGCCGAGTGTGCCCGCCAGCTGTCTGCCGATCCGTACATTCTTGCTTCGCATGACTGTGCTCCTTGGACTGATCTCTACGAACGCTTGCGGCCGCGGAAGACGAGCGGGATGAAGCCGCCGCCGGTGATGAGAGTGCCCGCGATGGTGCGCTTGTCGACTGCCTGGGATACGTAGAAGGGCAGGGTGCCGCCGGTGCCGACGCCCGAGGTGGCGACCTTGCGCACTTCGTTGCGTGTCTGGGCCTCGGCCTGGGAAACTTCCTGGCCGCCGACGGTGTGGCTCGTGTCCACGCTGTCGAAGAGGCCGACGGCTTTGCCAGGCTCGAGGCTCGAGCGCTCCTCTTCCGGAGTTACTCCAGTACCGTGGAGCGCGACCACCGCAGAGCCGTTGCTCGAGTCGATGCGGAATTCCACTACGGTCGAGCTCCGCTCTGTGGCGAGGAAGGTGATATCGATCGAGCACGACGCGCCGCGCGACAACGCGGCGGCGCAGGTGTTGCTCGCAACCGAGAAAGGCTCCGTGAGTGTACTCATCTTGGAGACCGTCACAGGGTCCGCGCCCGTGTTCTTGAGCGTCAGCCGCTTCGTGAGGCCGACACCGATGACGCTGCGAAACGTCAGGGTCGAAGGCGTGACGCTGAGGCCGGTGGGCTCTTTCTGAGAGAGGGTCGCCGCCGCGAGAGGCCCTACGAGCAGGGGGAACCCAAGGGCCACGGCCAGGGCAGCGATGAGGGCAAGGCGTCGACAACAAAGGTCTCGCACCGCGCTACGGAAAGATCGCATAAAAAGGACATGCACCTGCACGAATGTAGTGGCCGAAAATATGGGACGTGCGGCGGCGATTGTCAATGCGCAGGATGGCCGCCTACCCAGCTAACGAAATTTTCGTTATACTACCGGGTACCATGACCAACGAGTCCAACGCGGCTGCGAGCATCGTGGAACGGTTCGGGGGACAGAGCGCCCTCGCGGCGCTGCTCGGCAAGCGGCAGAGCACGGTCGAGCATTGGGTCAAAACAGGCAGGGTGCCGGCGCAGTGGCACGGGCCGCTGATGGCGCTCGCACGAGAAAGAGGTGTCGTTTTGGAAGCGAAGGATTTCACTGCATCGAAACCGCCGAAGATCGCGCCGGCGAAGGGACGCCTCGGCGTGCTGACCATCGGCCTGGGCGCGGTCGCGTCGACGTTCATGGCGGGCGTCGAGCATGCGCGTCGCGGGAGTGGACGCCCCGTGGGCTCGGTCACGCAGACGGGCACGATCCGGCTGGGCAAGCGCAGCGAGAACCGCTTCCCGCTCATCAAGGACTTCGTGCCGCTCGCGGGGCTCGACCAGTTGGTCTTCGGCGCGTGGGACCCAATCGCCGACAACGCGTACTAGGCGGCGGTGAAGTGCGGCGTGCTGGACCGGCACGCGCATATCGAGCCGATCGCCGATTTCCTCAAGAGCATCAAGCCGATGCCCGCCGTCTTCGACCAGCACTACGTCAAGCGCCTCGACGGGCCGAACGTCAAGCGGGTCAAGGGCAAGGCCGCGATGGTGGACGCCATTCGCAAGGACATCCAGACCTTCAAGAAGGCGAACCGCTGCGACCGCCTCGTGATCATCAACTGCTCGTCGACGGAGATTTTTATCCCTGAGCAGAAGGAGCACCGCAACCTCGAGGCGTTCGAGGCGGCGCTGGAGTCGAACAGCAAGGTGATCGCGCCATCGATGCTGTACGCCTACGCCGCGCTGCTCGAGGGCGTGCCCTTCGCGAACGGCTCGCCGAGCCTCAGCGTGGATACGCAGGCGCTGGTGAAACTCGCCGAAGACCGCAAGGTGCCGGTCTGCGGCAAGGATCTCAAAACTGGCCAGACGCTGATGAAGACGGTCATCGCGCCGATGCTCAAGGCCCGGATGCTGGGCCTCGCAGGCTGGTACTCCACGAACATCCTGGGCAACCGCGACGGCGAGGTGCTGGACGACCCGGAGAGTTTCAAGACGAAGGAGGAGTCCAAACTCGGAGTGCTGGAGTACATCCTGCAGCCCAAGTTGTACCCCGAACTCTACGGCGACGTCTACCACAAGGTGCGCATCAACTACTACCCGCCGCGCGGCGACAACAAAGAGGGCTGGGACAACATCGACATCTTCGGCTGG
>JACQEE010000088.1 GCA_016200725.1 Chloroflexota bacterium | reverse complement strand
ACATGCTGACGAAGGACTTTCCGGTCTTCGACTGCGACGCGCATATCAACGACCCGCATACGATCTGGTCGGAGTATGTGGAGCCGAAGTATCGCGAACTGGTGCGCGCGTCGTTCTGGAAGGACGGGGAGCAGTCGTACGTCAACGGGCGGACGGCGGTGCCCGCGGGGACGAAGTCGGACGTGGCGAAGAGCATCTCGTACAACCCGGCGACGGTCGCGGGGCCAGGGATGGGCGACAAGCGCATCCTGCGGCGCCTGCAGCAGATGAAGTTGACGCCGGAGCAGAAGGACTACCTCGATCACAAGGGCGCGGAGGACGGCGCGGCGCGTTTGCCGGACATGGACCTGATGGGCATCGACCAGGTGCTGGTCATCCCCACGATGATCGTCAACTCGTTCATCTACATGGAGAACGTGGACGCGGCGAACGCGCTCGCGAGGGCGTACAACAACTGGGTCTACGACTATTGCAAGCCATCGCGCGAGCGGTTGTATGGCGCGGCGATCCTGCCGCTGCAGAACCCGCTCTACTCGGTGCGCGAGATCGAGCGCGTGCGGAAGATGGGCTTCCCCGTCGGGCTCATCCGGCCCAGCGATGCGAAGGGGCTGTACCCGAACCGCATCAACGCGGCGGGCGTCGATAGCCCTGGCATTCGGGGCTACAGCATGGACGCGGTCTATCGCGCGTTCGAGGAGACGGGGCTGGTAGTGGGGATGCACACGCTGCCGATCACGTCGGTGGCGGGGTCGCTGGAGGCGAAGGCGACGATGGACTCGCCGTCGCAGTTCCTGCACCGCACGCGGGAGCCGGACGGGCGGTACGTGGACATCCAGACGATGGGATTCGTGTGGGAGGGGGCGACGTGGCTCGCGCAGGTGCTGCTCTCGGGGTTCCTCGACCGCTACCCGCGCCTGAAGATGGCCATCTTCGAGACGAACGCGACGTGGGCGCTGCAGATCATCGAGAACTGCGACCGCCTGTTCAAGTTGTACCGTAACGAGCGGAAGGTATCGGCGAAGCGCCTGCCGAGCGAGGCCTTCGCGCAGCAGTGCGTGATCGGGTTCGAGTCGGACGAGAAGCCGGTGTTTCGCCTGTGGGAACAGTTCCAGGACGTCGGCATCTGGGCGTCGGACGCGTACCACCACGACGGCTCGGGCGCGTGGGAGGCGCTCAACTACATGGCGAAGGAGACAGGAGTGGTGGGGTAGGGGGAAGACCACCAAGTCCCCCGGAGTCGAAGAGAAGAGACCCTTCGGCTTCGCTCAGGGTGACAGTTGGTACTCAGCGTGACCGTAGTTAGCAGTGAGGCGATTTTATGAAGGTGCCAGCGTTTCCCATTTTCGACGCCGATAGCCACGTGTACGAGCCGGCGGCTATCTGGGAGCGCTACGTTGAGCCGGCGTATCGAGTGGCGGCGCGGTCTGCGTTCTGGCACCACGTGGATGCGCAGGGGCTGGCGTCGGTGGTGTTGAACAGCAAGGCGGGGAAGGCGATGAACCGGAGCCGCATCGTGCGTCAGGCGGTGTGGCGGCCGGGGATGACGCCGGACTCGATCGGCGCGATGGACGCGTCGCGATACCAGCCGATCAACCCAGGGTCGCAGGATGCGAAGGCGCGGCTGCGCGACATGGACGAACTCGGCGTCGAGCGGGCGCTGCTCTTCCCGACGCTGTTCGCGGAGTACCTGCCGGTCGTGCAGAACCCCGACGTGGCGTACGCGCTGGCGCGGGGCTACAACGACTGGCTGCTCGAGTTCTGCGACGCGTCGCCGAAGCGGCTGTACCCGGTCGCGGTGCTGCCGACGCAGGACATCGTGTTCGCGCTGGAGGAGTTGCGGCGGATGGCGGCGAAGGGTGTGAAGGCGGCGTTCATCCGACCCGTCTACACTAACGAGCGCTTCCTCAACTACACCTATTTCTACCCGCTGTTCGAGGAACTCGAGCGGCTGAACGTCGCGGCGTTCGTACACCCGTCGCCGGGGACGACGAACCCGGAGTGGGCGAGCACGGGGCCGTTCGTCGAGCGCGTCGCGGACAACCTGCGCATCGGGCACAACATCGCAGAGGCGGTGGCACCGGTGATGGACGCAGGGACGGCGCTCGTCGGGCTCGCATTCTGCGGCCACCTCGAGGAGTACCCGAAGTTGAAGTTGGCCATCGCGCATGCGGGCGCGTCGTGGGTGCCGCTGGCTCTCGAGAAGGTGGAGACGTTCGCGACGGTGACGCCGACAATCCGCGACATCAGCCTCGAACCGGGGCACGTGTTCGTCGAGCGGCCGTCGCTGGTGACGTTCGACGCGTCGGAAGTGACAGTCGCGAGGATGCCGGACTTCTTTGCGACCGTCGCCGCGTGGGGGTCGCGCTACCCGCATCACGACACGTCGACGCCGCAGGAGGCCATCGAGACGCTGCGGCGGTGGGAGGTGCCGGAGGGGAAGATCGCCGCGATGATGGGCGGGAATGTGGCGAGGTTCCTGGGGGTGTAGGGGCCTCATCCTCTTTGGCGAAGCCAGAGGCCCCTCTCCATCGGAGATGGAGAGGGAGGACAGGATGAGGGGAGTAGACTGTAGGGCGATGCGGTTCAGTAGATGCGCGTTTCACCCCTTGCTGTGGCTCATGGTGGCCATCGCTTTCCTTGCTATCGCTGCTTGCAGCCAGGGCGAGAAGGAAGAGGGCGGTGCAGGCGGAACGTGTGGCGTCGAGCGATGGGCGGTGAAGACGCTGGCCGACGCTGATGTTCAGAAGGTCAACTTCACCCCGGTTTCAATGACGGTAGACGAGTTGACCCATCTCCGCGCCCCCGGCACGTTGCCAGATCGCAGCCGCCTCGCGCCCGTGGAAACGACGACCTACTCGGTCAACGCCGTACTCCTGGGCTTCAAACTGGAAGCGGACCACGATATCCACGCGGTGATCGCGGAGCCACGGGACCCCGGCGAGACGATGATCGTGGAATTCCCCGACGCCCCAGGTTGCACCAGCGGGGCCGCTCCAGAGCAGGCTCGCGCCATGGCTGATGCCCGGAAGACATTCATTGAGGCGGTGGGGCAGCCGACGAAATCTTTCCACCGCATGGTGCGCAACATCACCGTCACCGGCGTGGGATTCTTCGATTTCCAGCACGGCCAGACGGGCGTTGCTCCGAACGCTATCGAGTTGCACCCGGTGTTGGCTGTCTCGGTGGCGCCGTAAAGCGGGGAGGTCCTTGGGAGTGTAGGGGCCTCACCCTCTCTGGCGCCTTCCCCAGAGAGATCCTTCGCCTTCGCTCAGGATGACAAGGGGGAGAGCGGCTCGACGCGGCGCTGTTATTTCTTCAGCTTATCGAAGAACTGCTTGCGGAACTTGGCGACTTTGGGATCGATGATGAAGCGGCAGTACATGCGGTCGGGGTTGTTGCGGTAGTACTGGCGGTGGAAGTCCTCGGCGGGGTAGAAGGTCTGGAGCGAGGCGACCTCGGTGACGATGGGGCCGGGCCACACCTTCTTTGCATTGAACTCCTTGATCACCTGGTCGGCGACGGCCTTTTGCTCGGGGCTGGTGTAGAAGATTGCCGAGCGGTATTGCGTGCCGACGTCCGGCCCCTGGCGGTTGAGCGTCGTGGGGTCGTGAATCGTGAAGAAGATCTCGAGGATGTCCTTGAACGAGACGCCGACGGGATCGAAGGCAACCTGGACGACCTCGGCATGGCCGGTATCGCCGCCGCAGACGTCGTCGTAGGTGGGGTTGCGCGTCTTGCCGCCGCAGTAGCCGGACTGGATGGACTCGACGCCTCGCAACTGCTCGAAGACGGCCTCGAGGCACCAGAAGCAGCCGCCGCCTACGATGGCGAGTTCGCTGCGCTGCGGCGAAAGGCCGCGCTAGACTGGCCTCAATATGCCTAAGTCCATGAAAACATCCAAGTCATCGCTGACGAAGACGTTCGAATTTTCCGCGTCGCACCGCTATTATCGGGACGACTGGTCGGAGAAACGGAACCGGCAGGTGTTCGGCGCGTGCGCGAACGCTAATGGCCATGGGCACAACTATCTGCTCGAGGTGACGGTGACGGGGCCTGTCGATCCGGTGACCGGCATGGTGATCAACCTCACCGATCTCAAGGACGCGGTCGAGGATGTGCTGCGCGAGTTCGACCACTACCATCTGAACCTGGATACGCCGTACTTCAAGGACCGCATCCCCACGTCGGAGAACTTCGCGGCAACGCTGTGGTCGCTGATCGTGCCGAAGTTACCGGCGTCTGCGCGGCTGCAATGCATCCGGCTGCGGGAGGACGAGGACCTGTTCGTGGAGTTTTACGGCGAGAGAATGGCTGGGGTGAAGCAGAGTCAGCAGCGAACGAAAGGCGGCGGGCGCATTTGAAATGCGCCCCTACTGTGGGGCAACGAGTGGCCACTCCCATTGTTCACTTCTCGCGGCGGTACTGGTTCGCGGCGTCGCACAAGTTGTACGCCGAGGAGATGACGCTCGAGGAGAACCGGCGGGTGTTCGGGAAGTGCGCGAACACGCACGGGCACGGGCACAACTACCAGGTGTGGGTAACGGTTGTCGGGCCAATCGATCGCGAGACGGGGATGTGCGTGGACATGGTGGCGCTCGACGGCCTCGTCTTCGACCGCGTCGTGAGCCGGTACGACCATCGCTATCTGAACCTCGATGTCGAGGACTACGTGGACCTGGTGCCGACGGGCGAGAACATCGCGCGGCGTGTGTGGGAGGCGCTCGAAGGGCGCATACCGAGCGGGGCGACGCTCGAGCGCGTTAGGGTGATTGAGACGCGGGACAACGCGTTCGAGTACGTTGGCGTCTCCGCCGTCCATGATTCGACAGGCTCACCGCGAACGGCTGGGCAAGGGCGCAGGGAGTAGCCGTGGGCTCACTCGCGGGCAAAGCGTGCATCGTCACCGGCGCGTCAAGCGGGATCGGGCTGGCGATCGTAAAGCGGCTGGCGCAGGACGGCGCGAACGTCGTGATGCTGGCGCGGTCGAGCGAGAAACTCGAGGCGGTACGGCGCGCGACGGCGGCGCAGGCGGGGCAGCGCATACCGCTGGCGACGGACGTCACTGATGAACGCCAAGTGCGCGAGGCCATCGAAAAGACCATCGAGCGGTTTGGACGCATCGACGTGCTAGTGAACGCGGCGGGGGCGGCCTACTTTCAACCGATCACGGAGACGAGCACCGCGCAGTGGGACCAGGTGCTGGACACGAACCTCAAGGCAGTGTTCCTGGCGTGCAAGTACGCAGTGCCAGCGATGCTTGCGGAAGGGCGCGGCGATATCGTGAACATCGGGTCCATCGCGGCGCACCAGGGATTCGAGAACTCGACGGCGTACTGCGCGTCGAAGCACGGGCTGCTGGGCTTCGGCAGGGCGCTGGCGCTCGAGGTGCGGAAGAAGGGGCTGCGCGTGGTCACGATCACGCCGGGCTCGGTGGACACGCCGCTGTGGGACTCTATGGCCTGGTCACCCGATCGCAAGAAGATGCTGCACGCGGAGGATGTTGCCTCGGCCGTCTACGCGGCGCTGGCGATCGGGGAGAACGCCTCAGTTGACGAGATGGTCGTGATGCCGCGCGAGGGTGTGCTCTAGGGCGCTGGAAGCGAGCTAATGATTGCCCAAAGCGCGGTTCCTTGCACGTCTATTCTCGACCCCCAAACTTGTCCAGGCACAATCGAGTCGGCGTGGGCGTGAAGACTTCTTTCCCAAGCGTTTGGAGTGGCAAACAACTCGCCTTCATCGCTCATCTCTTGGCAGTTCAGAAACCCGAGGTAGACGAGGACTACCGGAATTTGCATTGTTGCTAGCTTCCAGTTCCATGCGAATCTGTTGCAAAGCTGATAATGCGAGTTAACCGACAAGGACCAGCCGGGGCAAAAATCATTAAGCCCTGAGTTGGCAGCAGCAATCGCCTTTTTGATTTGCTCGTGGTTGATCCAGCCATTCTTGGTCTTTGGCTCGGTCTTGCTGGCAAGCGATAGCTCCTCGACGTGGGCTTTTGCCTCCACGAGAAGGAGACCAGGTTTATCTTCGATAGAGCATGTCGAGGCGATATCCCAGTTCGGCGTGTTAGCGCGAGCGGAAATTTTTGACCACCAAGAAGTTAGTTCGCGGCGATGATCCGGTTCGAGAAGTGCAGAGTTTTCTCCGAGCTTAGCTTCGTCCACTGAGTCAAATCCTTGAGGCATCCAGCGGTCATCTGAACGAACGATAGCTCCAGATGGCTTGGCAATGGCCGTGAGCACCGCGGTCGCCTTGTCTCTTTGGAGCCCGGTGAGTTCCAGACAGCAGCGCCGACTCCCTCTCCACAGACGTTGTGTCATGGCCACAACTTCCTATAGTCGGGCGCGTGCACCACATTCCCGCTGTACGTTTCCGCCGTTTGCATGGCGAGCCAGACGGCAGGTTCGGCGACGATCTCGACGTCGTCCCAGCCGGCCCATGAGGACTTGCCGGGGCTGAAGAGCAGCGCGCCCTCGGTCACGACGAGACCGGGGCCCATCGAGTTCACGGCGATGCCATATTGTTTCACTTCGGTGGCGAGGCCGATGGTCATGCGGTCGAGGGCGGCCTTCGTGGTGCCGTAGATGGTGTTCTTCGGAGAGCGGCCGGTCGCGCCGTGCGATGTGATATTGATGATGTTGCCGGTGCGCCGCTCGATCATCGAGGGAACGACGGCGCGGACGGCGTAGACAGGCCCCCAGAAGTTCACGCGCATGAGCAATTCCCATCGCTTGAGGGGCACGTCCCAGACGAAGTTGTCGACGCGGACGCCGGCGTTGTTGACGAGGATGTCGATAGGACCGTAGGCGTCGACGGCCTGGCGGACCATGTCGTTGACCGAAGACTCCTGCGAGATGTCGCAACGGATGGCGGTCGCTTCGCCGCCCGCCTCTCGAATCTGACGCACGGTGTCGTGGATGGTGCCGGGCACTTTGGAGTCCTCAGGCTTCTCGGTCCGCGCGGTGACGACGACCTTGGCGCCCTCGCGGGCGTAGGCCTTGGCGATGGTCTTGCCGATGCCGCGGCTAGCGCCGGTGACGACGGCCACTTTGTTTTTGAGACGCACGGTCGTACTCCTGACCAGGCTGAGTGACGGGAGCATAGACGTACGGCACGGAAGCGGCAAGGAGGAGCAGGGCGGTTGAGGGTGCTAGCGGGCGCCAGCGGTGGCGGGAGTTTTCTTCTGTTGTCTGCGGGCGGATTCGTTGAGAATACGGAAGGCGCTGGCGACCTGCTC
>JACQEE010000080.1 GCA_016200725.1 Chloroflexota bacterium | reverse complement strand
TTCCGCTATACGCCACCCGCCAAGCCCGGCAAACCGAGCAAGGACTCCATCGTCGTACCGTCATCTGCGGCCTTTGCCACGGACACTCTGGAAGGCGCGGCGCCCTTGACAGTCAATTTCTCGAACACCTCCACCAACGCCGACGGCTTCCACTGGGACTTCGGCAACGGCGACATCACCGACACCAAAGCCGCCAGCGATAGCGTCTCCGAGCGCTACACCAAGACCGGGACCTACACCGTCACGCTCTCCGCCACGAACAGCGCGTCCGGTGGCCAGCCCAACACCTCCACTGCTACGATCAAAGTACGCCCCGGCCCGCTCGTTTCCGCGCAACTCAACCTGGCCCAAGCCACACTCCAGCCAGGAGCCAGGCAACAGTTCACCGTCACCGCCGCCGACGAGTTCGGCAACGCCATCACCGACCTCTCGGCGCGTTTCTCCGCGAGTGGCAGCGCCGGCGCCATCGGCAACGACGGCGCCTTCACCGCGACGACAACGGCTGGCTCCTACAACAATGGGGTCACCGTCGATGTTTCCAGTGGCGGCGTGCAGAAGACGCTCATCGCAGACGTCACCGTACAGTCCGGCCCGCTGGATCGCATCACCATCAACCCAAGCGAAATCCGCCTGCGTGTCTCCGAGACGCAGCAGGTGCGCGTCAGTGCCGCAGACCAGTTCGGCAACGTGCTCAACGACGTGCAATTCTCTTACCAGGCAGACTCGTCTGCAGGCACCGTCTCGTCGGACGGCCTCTTTGCCGCGGGCACGAAGGCGGGCCGCGTGAGTGGCGGCTTGACCATTACGGCGACGCGAGGCTCAGTGACGAAGTCATCCAGACTCGACGTGACGGTCGCCGCTGGAGCGCTCAAGAAGGTCACCGTGAGCCCCGATTCGGCTACCTTCGACATCGGCGACAAGCGCCAATTCTCCGCCCAGGCGCTCGATTCGTTTGGCAACGTCATCGACGGCGCTAGGTTCGCGTGGACCGTGAATCAGGCCGGCGACATCACCGATCAGGGCAACTACACGGCGGGAACCAAGGCAGGCGCCTTCACCGACGGTGTGAAGGTCACTGCGACGGCCTCATCCGACTCGCTCAGCGCCACCGCGGCTATCACGGTGAAACCCGGGCCTGTGGCCAGCGTCGCGATCGATCCCATCATCGTCACTGCGGGCGTAAGTCAACAGCTGCGGCTGAGTACGGCTGACAAATACGGTAACCCCATCAGTCAGACACAGGGTACATGGAACGTGCTCGATGCCAATGGCGGCACCGTGGATGTGTCTGGCCAGCTGCGCGCCGGCGAAGTGGCAGGAGTGTTCAAGGATGCCATCGAGGCAGTTAGCGGCTCCGGCCAACACGTAAAGGCATCAGTCACGATTACCGCAGGCGACCTCGATCACGTAGTCGTAGGTCCGAGCACCATCACGCTCGGGCCTGGCCTGAAGCAGAACTTCGTAGCCGTACCCGTGGATCGCTTCGGTAATCGCGTCAAAGGCGCCACCATGTCATGGAAAGTGGACAACGGCGGCGGCACCATTGACGCTACCACCGGCGCATTCACGGCCGGGACGCGGACAGGCACGTTCAACAGAACGGTCACAGTCTCTGCTCTCTTGAACGGCGTCACCAAGACTGCGAGCGCATCTGTGACGGTTCAGGGCGACCGCATATATTTCCGCTCCGACCGGAGCGGGGGCGCTTCTGGCTATCTGATGGATGCCGATGGCTCCAACGTCAGCGAGTTCCCCGCATCGGCCAACGGGTTGTGCAGCGCCTCGCCTTCGGGGCGGCTGCTGGCCTGCACGAATGCCTCCGGGTTGGTCATCATAGGCGAAGATGGAACTCGTTCTACCGTCATCTCGTCGGCAAACAGCGGGACGATTGCATTGTTCCCGGTCTGGAGTCCAGATGGCCGCAAGATCGTATTCGTCGCCAGCAGAGACAACGTGGGCGATGTATGGATCTGCGACCTCGATGGCGCCAACCTGAAAAATCTGACGAACACGAGCGCCATCGATGAGGCAAGCGCTGCCTTTGCCCCCGATTCAAAGGAAGTCGTAATCCTGCAAAAAACGGTCGTCCCATCCGGGCAATTGCCGTCCTCAGCCGTCGTCAAGATGAACTTGGACGGAACAAACAAGCGCACCATCTTTACGCTCGGCGGCCTCGATGTCCCCATCGGCACCATCTCGCCGGATGGCACGGAGATCGCTTTTGTCTCTTTCAGAGAGCTCCATGCAGAAATCTACATCATGAACGTCGACGGTTCCAATCAGCGCCGTCTCACGAACACCACCACCCCATCAAGTCTATCCTCGTCGATCCCATTGAACTATGGCCCTGTCTTCTCCTCGGACGGCACCCGCATCCTGTTCTATTCGGCCCGCGATGGCACTCGGCAGATCTACATCATGCACAGAGACGGCACTAACCAGATTAGGCTGACGAACAATCAGGCCCAGGAGCAGTTTCCCACCTGGATCCCGAAGAAGGCCGGGCTGGATGTCAGTGCCAATACGTTGGTCATCCCGGGCGCTTCGGCGCTCAAGGGCCCCTCGACGCAAACATTGGTCGCGAATTCGAGAGGGGCAGTCGTGCGCATCGCCATCACCACAGCCGCGGGGAACGGCAACGGTTCAGGCGTCATCATCGACCCCAGCGGGTTGATCCTCACCGCGAACCACGTGATTAGCGAGGCCAAGACGATCACCGTCCGCACTGACGACGGCACCGACTATCCGGCGACTCTCGTCGGACGAGACTCGGTGCGCGACCTCGCCCTCATTCAGATCAAGGGCAAAGATCTCCCGGTCCTAGCGCTCGGGGATGCGAGCCATATTGCGCTAGGTTCCTCCCTCCTTGTGCTCGGATTCCCGCTCGGTCAAACCGGGCTCAACTCGACGAGCGGCATTGCTTCGGCCCTCACACAGGAGAGCGGTCGCAACGCCTTCGTGATCCAGACGGACTCGGCGGTCAACCCGGGCAATAGCGGTGGCCCCATGCTCGACCAACATGGCGATATCGTCGGCGTCGTGGTTTCTGGAATCGCAAGCGCTCAGAACATCAGTCAGGCCGTCTCGGCCAACACGGTTCTCCAGGTCCTCGACAGGATGAAGAAGGGCGAAACTATCACAAGTTAGTGTTCTCATGGGTGCGCCGGTTGTCTCGGCGCGCCCATTTTGCCTTCGACAACCCCCCACCGCTCGCGTACGCTGTGTTGGTGGCCAACCACTCTACCAACGTTAGTGCCGCGCCTGCGCGACGACGCCGACTCGCCCGGCAGCTCACCCGCCAGCGGTTACAGACGTTCGCCCTCATCACCCTGGCCGTTGCCATCTCCGCCAGCGTCTACGTCTTTCGCGATGACGTCCGCAAACTTCGCGACTACGGCTACCTCGGCGCCTTCGGCCTGCCGCTCATCGGCAACTCGCTCGTCGCCGTGCCATTCCCCTGGATCCTCATCATCGGCCAACTTGGCCAGTCCTACAGCCACATCCTCATCACGCTGACCGCGGCCTCCGGCGCCGCGACGGGCGACATGGTCGGCTTCTTCCTTGGCCACAAGGTCTCCGAGTCGTGGCGCGACCACAAGATCGTCCAGTGGCTGGTGAAGCGGCCTCGCTGGCAGCAGACGGTGGTCATCATCGCGATGTCCTTCTCGCCCGTCTTCGCCTACGCCAGCGTCGCCGCCGGCATCCTCCGGTATCCCCCGGCCTTCACCTTCGCGCTCATCTTCCTCGGCGAAGGCACCAAGATCTACATCGTCATCGAGGCTGCAAAGTTCGGCGCGAAGTGGTTCGGCTAGGCGACTTCTTCTCTTGTCCTTCTGAACAATCCTGTTTCTTCTTTGTGTGCTTGGTGTGCTTTGTGGTTGATTCTCTCTCCCGCTCCCCCTACCATCACCGCATCTGCCCTGCCTCGGAGGCCCCATGACGACGCCCGCCGATGAATTGCTCATCGAGACGAAAGACCACATCACCACCGTCACGTTGAACCGCCCTCACGCCCTCAACGCGCTCACCATGACCATGCTCGATTCCTTCGCGCGCCTCTGGGAGCGGCTCAACGACGACCACGATACGCATGTGGTCATCATCACCGGCGCCGGCAAAGGCTTCTGTTCGGGGATCGATCTCAAGCAGACGAACATGGCCGAGCAGGGTAAGAACCGGCGTCCCAACTACAACTTCTCGCAGCAGTGGATCGCCAGCATGCAGGCCTTCACCAAGCCGACCATCGCTGCCGTGAACGGCGTCGCCGCAGGCGGCGGGCTCGGCCTTGCCCTCGGCTGCGACATCCGTATCGCCTCCGACGCCGCGCGCTTCTCCGCCATCTTCGCCAACATCGGCATGCCCGTCCTCGATGGCGTCGGCTCCACGCTCCCCGCGACCGTCGGCATCGCCAAGGCGCTGGAGATGATTTACACCGCCGACATCCTCGACGCGAACGAGGCAGCGCGCATCGGTCTGGTCAGCTACGTCGTGCCCGCCGCGGACCTCATGACGCGAACGCGCGCGATGGCCGAGAAGATCGCCGCCGGGCCCCCCATCGGCCTCTCGATGTCCAAGCACGTCGTCTACAGCAGCGTCGGCCGCACCTTCATCGAGCACCTGCCCCACCAGGCCCTCGCCGTCCTCGCCAACTCCTCGCTCGCGAACCACGACATCGCCGAAGGCGGCGTAGCCTTCCGCGAGCGCCGCAAGCCCAAGTTCAAGGGGTACGCGAAGTAGCTGTCGGCCTGGACATGAACCCCACTAATAGCTGAGTCACCCAAGATTGAGCCGGTCTAGCCACCACGCGACGAATGATACGCGGGGTTGTTCGGATTCATTTGGTTGGCCCGGTTATCAACCGCCGCCTCGTGCGCCGCGTTGTTGGGATTCATTGAGTCTGATCGGTCATCACTTGGCGGGCGCCCACCGTATCCGCGCGCTCCTTCGCCTCCGCTCCATTCCTGTTCCGGGGTGAGAGCACCTGCGGCAGCCCTTTGCCGAGGCGCTTCGCGTTCTTTCCTGACAACTTTGACTTCGAGCACCAGATTACAGGCCTCTCGCGTCAAGATATTCGAGATACGCTCCCGCCGAAAGGCATCCGGTGTTTCCTTGTAGTTGCCCAACGCGGTTTCAACAAAATCCGTGACAACGTCAGGTAGGGCCTTATGAAGAATCGGCAGCACCGAGTCCTGCCAAGCCTTCGCGACTTCTCGGCGTTTCTTGACATCGTCCTCCAGAAGCGCGTGGAAAATACCCTCTCCGAGCGTTTCGAACTCCCTACCCATGATTACCTCCCCAAGAACCTTCGTCCTGCAACCGCTTTTTCGGCTCGAGTGCTACACTACCCCGCCACGATCTCCGGCTGCAACACCACCTCAGACTCCACAGAGTTCGAGATGAAGCAGTTCTCCTCGACCTGGCCCATCATCTCGCGTGCCGCGTCCACGTCCGCAGCATTCTTGACCACGATTTTCGGCTTCACCGTGACCTTGCTCACGACCAACTTGCCGTAGACCGGCTCAAGCAGCCCTTCCGCCTCGCTGCTGTACGCCACAAACTCCAGTTTCCGCGACCTCGCCAGCGCGAGAAACGTCAGCATGACGCAACTCTCCACCGCCGCGACCAGCAGGTTCTCCGGCGACCAGTTGCCCTCCGGCCCCTTGAACTCCGGCGGCGCCGAAAGTTTGATCGATGGTTTCCCTGGAGACGCCAAGGTTCCTTCGACGCCGCTCGTCCACGCGATGCTCGTGCGGTAGGTGTACGACTTCCCCTTCATCGTCATGGCCCCTCCTCAGAAAAACATAGGGGCGACCACTCGGCCGCCCCTCTAGCGTTTCGGAAACCTTTTACGCTTGCTACAAACCCTTGGCTGCCAGCAGCGCCGTCAGGTCGGCCACGCGGTTGCTGTAGCCCCACTCATTGTCGTACCAGCCGAGCACCTTCACCATGCTGCCATCGATCACCATCGTCGACGGCGCGTCGATGATGCACGAGTGCGGATTCGACTTGAAGTCGCTGCTCACAAGTTCTTCTTCGCAATACTGGAGAATCCCCTTGAGGCGCCCCTCGGCGGCCTTCTTGAACGCCGCGTTCACTTCTTCGACGGTCACGTTGCGTCCGACATCGACCACCAGGTCGATGAGCGACACCGTCGAGGTCGGTACGCGGAAGGCGAGGCCGTGCAACTTGCCATTTAGTTCGGGCAGCACAAGGCCGATGGCCTTGGCGGCGCCGGTGCTCGTCGGGATGACGTTCATCGCTGCCGCGCGCGCCCGTCGCAGATCCTTGTGGAAGACGTCGAGCACTGCCTGATCGTTCGTGTACGAGTGTACCGTGGACATGAACCCGCGCTTCACGACGAAGGTGTCGTGCAGCACCTTGGCCATCGGCGCGACGCAGTTCGTCGTGCACGAGGCGTTCGAGATCACCGTGTGCTTCGCCGGGTCGTAGCGCGTCTCGTTGACGCCGATGACGACGGTGATGTCCTCGCCCGTCGCCGGCGCCGAGATGATGACCTTCTTCGCCCCGCCTTTCAGGTGCGCTGCAGCCTTACTGGCATCCGTGAAGATGCCCGTCGACTCGACGACGATGTCGCAGCCCTGGCTGCCCCACGCGATCTTGGCCGGGTCCCGCTCGGCAAACACCTTCACCGGCCGCTCGTCGACCATGATGTGGCCGTCCTGAACCGCCACCTTGCCGGGAAAGTCGCCGTAGTTCGTGTCGTGCTTCAGCAGATGCGCGTTCGTCTTCGCGTCCGCGAGGTCATTGATCGCCGTGATCTCGATCCGCCCGCGATAACTGTGGTGCACCGCGCGAAAGACATTCCTTCCGATGCGTCCAAACCCGTTGATGCCGATCTTGAGTGCCACAGCCCCTCCTAGCGGGTAACTTGCTTTTGGTAGTTGCCTCAACTCTAACAGAGGGCTCGGACAGGCTCAAGCCGAGACCACCCGAAGGAACGCGCGCTGCCCGAGCGAGTTATACAATCGGAGGAGGGTTCCCCTTCTCCCCCATGCTTGACCACGCACAGCACGACCACTTGGAGCGCGACCACGGGCTGCAACCGCTAGTCCGTGCGCTGGCAGTTACGCTCATATTCCTCGTGGCCGAACTGGTCGGCGGCCTTGTAGCCCACAGTCTGGCACTGTTAGCCGACGCCGCCCATATGCTCACCGATGCCGGGTCCCTGGGCTTCGCCCTTCTGGCTCTCTGGCTCAGCGGCCGACCCGAGACTGGCAAACACAGCTTCGGCTACCACAGAGGCGAAATCCTAGCCGCGCTGGCGAATGCTGCCCTACTCTGGCTAGCCTCTGGCTTCTTCTTCTGGGAGGCCGCGCGGCGCATCCAACATCCCGCGCACATCCAGGCCGGCCTCACCCTCGGCGTGGGGCTAGCGGGATTGGGCGCCAACCTCGTGAGTGCGACCTTTCTCCTCAAGGCCTCCAGAGGCAACTTGAACATCCGGGCCGCCTTCCTGCACGCGGCTGGAGACGCCCTTGCCTCTGTCGGTGTCGTCGTCTCTGCCGTGATCATCATGGCCTTCGGCTGGCTGCGCGCCGACCCCATCGCCACCATCGTCATCGGCGTCCTGATCCTGTGGAGCACTGCGCGGCTGGTCTGGCGCACCGTTGCGGTGCTCATGGAGGGGACTCCTCACGATGTCGATGTCGCAAGCCTCGAACGCACCATGCTTGAAGCCGATGGCGTGCTGCAGGTCCACGATCTCCACGCCTGGGCGCTGACATCCGGCTACAACGTCATGACCGCCCACGCCGTCGTGAAGGATGGCTTTCCAGCCGCCGCCAGGGAGGACCTGCTCGACCGCCTCCGCCATCTGATACCCGAGCGCTTCCCCATCCATCACATTACGATTCAACTCGAAGAATCGTCTCGCTGCTGCGATGTCGAGCACCGGCCCGTCGGGTCGCACGCCCACTGACGCTCTTCATTCCTGACCTTGTCGCCCTCGACAGTCCGAAGGCGGCGCGTCTAGAATGCCCTCAAAGGAGTGGCATGGCCTTCGATCTGAAAGGCGACGTAGCGCGCGCAACGCCCGAACTGGTCGAGTTGCGCCGCGACTTGCATCGCCACCCAGAACTCTCCTTCCAGGAGCACCGCACTGCCGCGCTCCTCGCTGACCGCCTCCGCGCTTACGGCCTCGAGGTGCGCACCGGCGTCGGCGGCACCGGCGTCGTCGCCGTCCTGCGCGGCAAGCCCGGGGGCAAAACCATCGCCCTCCGCGCCGATATGGACGCGCTCCCCGTCACCGAAGCATCGACCCCCGCATATCGCTCGGAGACGCCGGGCACGATGCACGCCTGCGGCCACGATGGCCACACCGCCGCCGTGCTTACCGTCGCTAAAGTCCTCGCCCAGCACCGCGACGCCTTCACCGGGGCCATCAAATTCATCTTCCAGCCTGCCGAGGAGACCGCGAACGGCGCCGAGGCGATGATCGAGGCGGGCGCGCTCGACAACCCCAGGATCGATGGCGTCCTCGCCGCGCACCTGTGGAACTACCTGCCTGTCGGCACCGTTGGCCTTCGTCCCGGTCCGCTGTGGGCCTCCGCCGACGAACTGCGCATCACCGTCAAAGGGCGCGGCGGCCACGGCGCGATGCCGCACCAGACCATCGACCCGATGCCCGTCGCCGCCCACATCGTGCTCGCGCTCCAGAACCTGCAGACGCGCGAGACCTCGCCGTTCGAGCCCGTCGTCCTCACCTTCGGCGCCATCCAGGGCGGCACCGCCTTCAACGTCATCCCCAGCGAGGTGCGCCTCATCGGCACGTTACGGGTCTACGACATCAAACTTCGCGACTCGCTTGTCCGCCGCGCCGAGGAGATCGTCGCCAACATCTGCCGCGCCTTCCGCGCCGAGTACGCCTTTGAGGCGAAGTACCTCTGCCCGCCGGTGGTCAACGACGCTGGCATGACAGCCTTGGTTCGGAGCGTCGCTGAAAAGGACCCGGGCCGTCGCGTTATCACCGCCGACCAGAGCACGACAGGCGACGACGTCGCCTACTTCCACCTGAAAGCCCCGGGCTGCTACATCCTGATCGGCTCCGGCAACCCGGCTCGTGGTCTCGACAAGCCGCACCACCACCCGCAGTTCGACTTCGACGAAGGCGCCCTGCCTGTCGTCGTCGAAGTCCTCGCCGCCTCCGCGCTCGAGTTCCTGAAAAGAGATTAACCACAAAGGGCACAAAGAACACCAAGCGAATGATTTACAGGAACTAAAGAACCAGCCGCCGGATACCATCCTTAAGCAGGCGCACGTTGAAGTTGATTAGCAGGCCCAAGCGTCTCTGACTGAGTCTCAAATAGGTCAGCACTTGAGCCTCATGCAGCGGCAGCAGAGCATCCACTGACTTGATTTCTACGACGACGGCGTCGCCAACCAGTAGATCGAGACGCAGTCCACTCTCCAATCGAAGGCCTTTGTACACGATGGGCAGGGTAACCTGCGACCGCCAGGGCACGTCACGCTGGGCAAGTTCGTGGCATAGGCACTGTTCGTACACCGACTCGAGCAGGCCGGGCCCCAGCTCTCGATGCACAGCGATGGCACTGTCCACAATCGCCTTGGCAAGTAATTCGGTTGCCGCTGGAATTGGCGGTCGGGGTGTGGTCATCCTTCTTCCACAACAGTAACCTTAGTGCCCTTTGTGGCCTTAGTGTGCTTTGTGTTTGATCTTCCTCTTCTCTTCTACGCCGCGGCTGTCTGGAACGCCGCGTTCAGCGCCTTCTGCGCCTTCGCTGCATCACCGTGCTTGATGAGGCACGAGATACGTATCTCGCTCGTGCCGATGGCCAGGATATTCACCCCGGCATCGGCGAGCACCTTGAACATGCGACCCACGTAGGCCGGGTCCGTCATGATGCCCGTGCCCACGAGTTGCAACTTGGTCAGATCGTCGAGCGTCTCCACGCCGCGCGCGCCGATCTGCTGCTGCACGGCGGCCAGAGGCTCTTTCGCGCGCGCCAAGTCGCGCTGCCGGACGGTGAACGACACGTCCGTCACTCGGTCCGCGCTGGCATTTTGCAGAATCAGGTCCACCGACAGCCCAGCCTCAGCGACGCGGCCAAAGATCTTCGCCGCGATGCCCGGCTGGTCCGGCACGCCAGCCACCTTGATCAGCGCCCAGCCGTCCTCGACCACCACTTCCCGCACACGTTCCCGTATTTCCATCGTTTGCCCCTACTACGAAGATGTCCCTTCGCCTTCCGTCTTCTCTTCTTGCGACTGCCGCTGCATCGGGAACAGGATCACGTCGCGGATGCTCGTCGCGCCGGTGAGCAGGATGAGCATGCGGTCGATGCCGATGCCCAGGCCGCCCGTCGGCGGCAGGCCGTACTCCAGCGCGTTGATGTAGTCCTCGTCCATCGGGTGCGCCTCGGCGTCGCCGCCCGCCGCCTGCTGTCGCTGCGCCTCGAATTGGCGGCGCTGGTAGGCGGGGTCGGTCAACTCCGTGTAGGCGTTGCCCTGCTCCATGCCTGCCATGTACAACTCGAAGCGCTCGGCGAGGCGCGGGTCGCTGCGATGGCGCTTCGTCAGCGGGCACAGCGCCGCCGGGTAGTCGATGATGAACGTCGGCTCGACGAGGTGCTCTTCGACGCGCTCGTCAAAGATATAGCCCGCGACCTGCTCCCACTGCGTCATCTTGGCCAGTTCGCCCGACCGCAGCCCGATCTCCGCCGCCATCTCCCGCGCCTGCTCGACCTTCTCGACCCGCGAGAAGTCGAGGCCCGTGTACTGCTTGATGGCTCCCAGGTATGTCAGGCGCTGCCACGGCTTGCCGAGATCGACCGCCACTTCCTTGCCGTCGACCTGCCGCTTGGGCAGCACCAGCGAGCCGTTCACCTGCTGCGCCAGGTAGCGCCACAGGTCCTCGGTCAGCCGCATCATGTCGTTGTAATCGGCGAAGGCCTGGTAGACCTCCACCATCGTGAACTCCGGGTTGTGGCTCGAGTCGATGCCCTCGTTGCGAAAGCAGGCCGCGATTTCGTAGACGCGCTCGAACCCGCCGACGACGAGGCGCTTCAGATACAACTCCGGCGCGATGCGCAGGTACATGTCGCGCTTCAATTCGTTGTGGTGCGTCACGAACGGCCGCGCCGCTGCGCCGCCATAGAGCGGCTGCAGGATCGGCGTCTGCACCTCGATGAACCCGCGCTCGTCGAGGAACTTCCGCACCAGCGTGACCACCTGGCTGCGCTTCTTGAACCACTGCCGTGCATCGAGGTCGGAGAGCAGGTGCAGGTAGCGCTGGCGGCGCATGATTTCCTGGTCGCGCAGACCGTGGTACTTCTCCGGCATCGTCTGCAGCGTCTTCGCCAGCACCGCGAACTCCGCGACCTGCACGGTGAGTTCGCCCGTGCGCGTCACGAACAGGTCGCCCTCGACGCCGATGATGTCGCCGCGGTCGACGAGGTCGCGCCAAGCCTCGAAGCCCTTCGTCTTGTCCATCGAGGTGTAGACCTGGATCTTCGCGTCCTGGTCCTCGATCACGCCGAAGTTCGCCTTGCCCATGCGGCGCACGCCAGTCAGCCGCCCCGCCAGCCGCACATGCACCGGCTCCGTCGCGCCTGCCTCACCCGTTCGCCCTGAGCCTATCGAAGGGCTCACAGAGGCGCTGGCAGACGGATGCCGCGACTCCCAGAGCCGCCGCGCCTCCGCGATCGTGTGCGACCGCTCGAAGCCATAGGCGTACGGCTCCACGCCCGTCGCGCGTAGTTTCTCGACCTTCTCTACGTGTGCTTCTCGTTCGTCCATAGTGGCTCTGTCATTCTGAGCGAAGCGAAGAATCCCTCTTACTTGAACAGGTTAGGCAGCATCCGCTCCTGCCCCGTGCCGTCCTTCGTCACGATGCCAAGGACGCTGCCAGCGAGTCTGTCGACGTAGACGCCCATGCCGATGAGCGGCCGTCCCGCCGGCCAGCGTCCCAACTCGTCGATGAACGTCTCGTCCGGTTCGGGCAGTAGGTCGTAGCCGAGGCGTCGCAGATGGTCGAGGTGCTGAAACCGCACGCGCTGCGCCAGCGCCACGCGGAGGCCGTCGACGTACAGTTCCCACTTCTGGCAGTGGACGCCATCCTCTGACTCCGCCAGCGGACTCGATTCGAGCGGCAGCCCGTGCACAAGCACTGGCCCCTTGAGCGTCGGCGCGATGCGCATCCGGAAGGCGTGATCGAGGAAATCGTACCAGTAACCCTGCGGCCCGACGCGCAGATACGGCGCGAGGCGTCCCGACTGGTAGGCAAGTTCAGCGCAAGCATCGCGCAACCGAGCATCTTCAGCGCGCGCCTGGATAGCCTTCGCCTGCCGCGCCGTCGCGTCGCCGCCTGACCGCGAGATTTGCGCCCACGTGTGCCGCAGCAGCGTCTCCAGTTCGAAGGCCGGGTCGAGCGTGCGCAGCAGTTCCGCGTACGTCTTGCGCTCCCACGGCCGGTGCAGCCGCGCGACCGCGTCTTTCGCCTGCTCGCCAGCGATCAACTTCTCGCTCTCCAGCCGCGCGATAGCCTGTTCGGCGAGGCCATGCAAGAGTTTCTCCAGCGACCAGTGGTCGTCCGCCTTGGTGTAAACCTCCAGCAGCGTGAACTCCGGCCGGTCGAAGCCCTCCCACGGCGCGTGCTCGTCCCACTCGTCGCGCATGCACACCGCGAGTTCGAAGATCTTGTCCGCCGCCGGGTCGTTCCACTCGGCGAGCAGGCGCTTCAGATAGAGTTCGGGGGCCGCGCGGAACCACAGCCGCTCGCCCAGTGACGACGAGAACGAGGTGAAGCCGACGCCCTTCTCGAAGCCGCCGAGGCGGCGGTGCAGCACCGGCGTCTGCACTTCCAGGTAGCCTTCGTCTTCCAGGAAGCGCCGCGCCGCGCCCACGAAGCGGATGCGCCCCTTCACCATTTTTGTCTCGATGTCCTTCTTCGCCGTTGTCGTCATCGCCGCCCTCCGCTAACCCTCACCAGACAGTCCCATCTTCCTCTTCAAATAATCTATTCCGCTTGGTGTGCTTGGTGGTTAATCCCTCTCCTCCCACCGTGCCCCCTCGATGATCGGCAGGTAGAGCACGTCGAGCGGCATACGCCCCGCGCCCTGCGCCAGCAGCACCGACTCGATGGCCCGCTCCACGACGCGCACCGACACCGGCGCCGTCTTCAGATACACGTAGCCCTTCACGCCTTCGAGCGCCTCCGCCTCGACGCCGCACCCGGCCAGCGACTTCGCCAGCTTCGCCCCATCGCTGCCGCTCGTCAGGAAGCGCAGCAGGAACGGCGCGACGAGCCGGTCGCTCATGCACAGCGACGGCACGCCGGGATAGTCGATGGCCTCGCGGAAGGCATTCGCCCCGTACATATACATCGGCACGCGCTGCCCGTCCTCGCGGCCTATATCGCCGCCGACGCGCGCCGCCGCGATCTGCCGCGCGCAGAACTGGATGTCCGCGATCACCGACGAAGCGGTCTCCGGCCCGCCCGCGCCGGGGCCGCGCAGCAGGATGCTGTACCGCTTCGCTCCCGCCTCGCCCGTCTGCGGGAGAGGTCGCCCCGATTCCGATCGGGGCGGGTGAGGGTCCTTCCCCCCATCGACTGGCGACTCCACGTCGAGCAGACAGGCGTTCTCGGAGCCGGTGACCAGCGCCAGCGCATGCGTCGCCGGCACCGCGGCCGGCTGCACCCAGGCAACCGCTCGCTCGCCGGGGCCGAGGCCGGTAACGAGTTGCGCCCCCGCGAGCAGCTTCGGCACATAGCCAAGCCGTTGCAACACCTGGAGGTCAGGCGCGTGGAAGATCGGCTGCGTGTTGACGTGGTCTTCGTTGCCGCAGATGTCGGGACACGGGCGCTTGGCCCCGGGACACGCATGGTGCGCCGCGCGCTTCGAGGCCGGTGGCGCCTTCGATACGCCGCGCCGCGCGATGCCGCGCACGTACACGTCGAGCGGCCGCAGCCGCATGCCGAAGGCCAGCCCCGCGAGGATGATCACCTTCGCGCGCGCGTCCTCGCCGAGCACGTCGGCGCTGGGGTCGGCCTCGGCCAAGCCGCCATGGATCGCCGCGCAGACCGCCGCCGGGTATGCCGTCGAGGCGTCGCCACTCTTCCCCTCGCCCGTCTGCGGGAGAGTACCTCTGGCGGAGCCAGAGAGGTGAGGGTCCGGTGCTACCGCCTTCTGCATCTCGGTCAGTATGTAGTTCGTCGTGCCGTTGATGATCGCCAGCAGCGCGGTGACTCGACCGCCGATCGCCGCGCCGATCGTCTGCACGACGGGCATCCCGCCGCCGACGCACGCCTCGTAGGCGAGCGCAGTGCCGCGCGATTGCGCCAGCCGCACCAGTTCGTAGCCCGAGCGGCTCAGCACGCCCTTGTTCGCCGTGACCACGCACTTCCCGTGCCACAGCGCCTGCTCGATGATGCCTTCGGCTACCGGCGAGCCCGTCAGTTCGACGACGATGTCCACGTCGGGGTCGCGCACGATCTCGCGCCACGCCGGGCCGAGCGTGTTGCCTTGCGGCTCGTTCGGCCCCGAGTCGTAGTAGTAGCGCGGCTGCCCCCGCTCGTCGTGGGTGACGAGTCGCTGGATGAAGGCCTCGGAAGCCCCCTTCGGCGTATTCCGCGACCGCCTCGCTGCGCTCCATATGCGCACCTTGGCGACCGACGGCTCGCTGAAGCGCGCCCCAGGCACCGGCACCTCGATTGGCCCGCGCGCGAAGAAGTCCAGCACCGCCGAGCCGACCACACCGACGCCGATGATGCCGACGTTGATCTCCATCGGGTCGCGCTGTGCCGTCGAGGCGCTCATGGTGCGCGCACTCCAATAGCAGCAACAGAAGTGGAAGGGGGAAACATAACCGAACCATTCTACTTGGCAGCGCGCCGATTTGGAAATCGACGCCTACGCTCGGTGCGCCGCTGACGCTGGTCTTAGCCTAACCGAGGTGCTTCCGCACCATCCCTAAGAGGGCCTTGTGCGTCTCTGCATCCGCCGCTGCGACGAGTCCTACCCCACGCGCACGCACTGGCTGGCCTCGGAAGTCTGAGATCGTGCAACCAGCACTCTCGCAAACGGAGATAGCGGCCGCATAGTGCACATTACCTTGCGGCAGACAATCTGAAAGATATGCGGCCCGCCGCCCCGCAGCCACCCATGCTAGTGCCAGCGATGTCGATAACACACGGGGCCGAAACCTTGCAATGAAAGTGGCATCCATCACTAGTTTCGCCGCGTGGAACGCAGGACCGCTCGGGAAGGGAGGATCGAAATTCAAGTCCACGAGCGCCGAAGAGGCATTCGGCACAAGTGGGGTGTCG
>JACQEE010000082.1 GCA_016200725.1 Chloroflexota bacterium | reverse complement strand
GTCAGCCTCCGCGAGCGCCTCTCAAATCTGAGCGACGGCACACCATCTACTACAATGCGATTGCTATGGATGGAACTCGAGCCGCACAACTCCTAGCCGCGACACCGATGAAGCCCGGCGTCTACATCATGAGAGACGCCCAGAGGCAGGTGCTCTATGTCGGCAAAGCCTCCAATCTCCGCAGCCGTCTCCGCTCCTACTTCGGTTCCCCGGGCGACTTCTCGATCAAGGTCGCCGAACTTGTCCCGCGCGTCGCCGACTTCGAGTACATCGTCACCGACTCCGAGGCCGAGGCGCTGCTGCTCGAGAACAACCTGATCAAGAAGCACCAGCCCCGCTTCAACATTCGCCTCAAGGACGACAAGAATTACCCCTACATCAAGATCACGCTCAACGAAGACTGGCCTCGTCTCGATGTGACGAGACGCGTCAAGGACGATGGCGCGCGCTACTTCGGCCCCTTCGCCAGCGCGAGTTCCATGCGCAAGACCATGGCCTTGCTCAAGCGCCTCTTCCCTTACCGCTCCTGCACCAAGATCATCTCAAGGTCGCCGAACTTGTCCCGCGCGTCGCCGACTTCGAGTACATCGTCACCGACTCCGAGGCCGAGGCGCTGCTTCTCGAGAACAACCTGATCAAGAAGCACCAGCCCCGCTTCAACATTCGCCTCAAGGACGAGATGGAACGCGCCTCCGCCGACCTCAAGTTCGAACGCGCCGCATCTCTCCGCGATCAGGTCCGCGCCATCGAGCGCGTCGCCGAGGAGCAGAAGGCCGTCTCTCTCGAGCGCGACGATCAGGACATCTTCGCCCTGGCGCAGGACGACGACGAAGCCTGGGTCGAGGCCTTCTTCATACGCAACGGCCTCCTCACCGGCCGCGATCACTTCATCATGGCGGGCACCCGCGGCGAACAGGCCGATGCCGTCCTCAGCGAGTTCGTCAAGCAGTACTACACCACCGCCTCGCATCTGCCCGCCGAGGTGCTCCTGCAGCACGAGCCCGCCAACCGCGACGAGGTGCAGGAACTCATCGAGCGGCGTCGCGGCAAGCGAGTCGCCATCAAAGTGCCCATCCGCGGCGAGCGCCATCGCCTCGTCGAGTTGGTCGCCCGCAACGCCCACGAAGGCCTCGAGCAGCGCCGCGTCCGGTGGATGGCCGACCACGAGAAGGTCTCCGCCGCTCTCGAGGAACTCCAGGAAGCGCTCAGCCTACCCGCGCTCCCCAAGCGCATCGAGACCTACGACATCTCCACCATCCAGGGCACGAGCGCCGTCGGCAGCATGGTCGTCTTCGAGAACGGCAACCCCAAGCCCCAGGGCTATCGCCGCTTCAAGATCCGCACCGTCCAGGGCAGCAACGACTACGCCATGATGCAGGAGATGCTTCGTCGCCGCTTCGGCAAATCGACGCCCTCCCATGCCCCCGAGGCACCACCCGCTGACGACAAAGGCTGGTCCCAACTCCCCAACCTCGTCTTCATCGATGGCGGCAAGGGCCACCTCAACGCTGCACTCGAGGTCATACTCGAACTCGGTTTCGCCGACATCCCGCTCGCCAGCATCGCCAAACGCGAAGAGGAAATCTTCATCCCCGACATGGACGAGCCTATCGTCCTGCCGCGCAACTCGCAGGGCCTCTACCTCGTCCAGCGCATGCGCGACGAGGCGCACCGCTTCGCAATCACCTATCACCGCAACGTGCGCGGCAAGTCCGGCATCCGCTCCGCCCTCGACGAGATCCCCGGCATCGGTCCGCGTCGCAAGAAAGCCCTGATCCGAAAGTTCGGCTCCGTCCAGGGCATCCGAGAGGCGCCCGTGGAAGAACTCTCCACCGTCGTCGGCATGACCCGCCGCCTAGCCGAGAAGATCAAGGAAGCGTTGTAGGTCTGACCGTATCGTCGCACCGTTGACCGTGACAATACGTACAAGCCTTCCCTGATTGTTTCGCCAATCGCTTTGCCACAAGAATGTCAGCCGTGGTCATCAGCATCCACCGCAAGTGCCCAACTTGTCGTCAAACTACCGTGACGAAACAGCGTCAACTTGCCTTCGAGCGTCACTACTACTGCACGTCGTGTCAGTGCGCTTTCTCCGGATTGAGGTTCGCATTCCTTCGGATCGCGTGGGTTAACCGCAAGGCGAGTCCCGTCTCCGCGAAGCCGTCGGACTGCTAGATCCTGATTCGACCCCTTGCCTGCATGACCTTCGAATCTCAGTCTGTCTTCCAAAGATTCCCTCTCGCTGTTACGGCGGCCACTTGATCCCCTTGTGCTCCAGGCGCTCGCCGAACTCCTTCGGCCAGCGGCGGAACACCTCGTCCACCTTGATCGGCCCTTCCGCGCGCCACGTGTGTGCCGCCTCGAACGGCTTAAAGTGCGTGATCTGGTAGCCCACCGCGCCGAACACCTGGCCTGTGATCCCGCTCGCCGCCTCCGACGCAAGGTAGACCGCCAGCGGCGACACGTTCTCTGGGTCGCGATACGTCCCTGCCGCGAGGTCGCTGCGCAACCGCTGGCCCACCTGGTCGGTGAGTGTCCCTAACTCTCCCCAGATCTTGTCCGTCATGCGCGTCGCGCCGCCGGGCAGGATGCAGTTCGCCGTGATGCCGTACTCGCGTAGCGCATTCGCGCAACTCCACGTAAAGCCGATCACGCCCGCCTTCGCCGTCGAGTAACTCGCCTGCAGCGGTGACCCCGATAGCGCGGCGGCCGACGAGAAGAACAGCAGGCGTCCACTCCGCTGCGCCCGCATCGGCTCGATGGCCGCCCGCGTCGTGGCGAAGTGCCCTTTGAGGTGCACGTTGATCACCGAGTCCCAGTCCTCCTCGGTGAACTCCCACAGCGGCTTCTGCACCAGGATGCCCGCGGCGCACGCGAGGATGTCGAGGCGCCCGAAGCGCTCGAGGGCCGTCTGCACGACGCGGTGCCCGCCCTCCATCGTCGCGACGTTCTCGTAGCACGCGACCGCCTCGCCGCCGCGCTCGCCGATCTCCGCCGCAACCTCGTCCGCCGGC
This sequence comes from Chloroflexota bacterium, assembly GCA_016200725.1. The sequence continues at coordinate 13,098 of JACQEE010000082.1, read as the reverse complement.
GCGCGCGAGCCGCGTCCAACAGCGTCGACAGGCCCGCCGTAGTCGGCAACGGCCACCTTCGCGCCCTGCGCCGCAAACGCCAGCGCGATGCCTCTCCCGATGCCGCGCCCCGCGCCCGTCACTATCGCAACCTTCCCCGCCAGCCTCATGTCGCTGCTATCCTTTCAGGTATTCCTTCATCACCTTCCCGCCCCACTCCGTCCCGCCCATCGGCCGGCGCAGGCGATGCTTCAGGAACCAGCGCTCGCCCTTCTTCTCGAACTGCCAGTGGTTGAAGCCGATGCTGAACACCTTGTAGCCCTGCATATCCGGCGAGCCCGGCTCCTTCGTGAACACCACGGAGTAGCCCTCCGCCCACGCCTTGTTCCCCTTGACGCGGATGAAGAAGTCCACCGACGTGTGCATGCACTTGCCCTCGATGGCCTAGCAACTGCAGCCGCTGCTCCAACGCCTTCACCTTGGTCTCGAGACTCGCCGACATAGCCGCGCCTCCACAGGAAGATGGGCGCACTATAGCACCGCTCCTGATCCCCTAGGAGACTCCCGCCGAAGCCCAACACCAACGCCTCGAACGGTACGGTAGGGGCGGACTTGAAGTCCGCCCGTCCCCTCTTCCCCTTCCCTCCCGGGGAAGAGCCTGCCCTGAGCGAGGTCGTTAGACCGAGTCGAATAGGGGTCAGGGGTTAGGTTCCTGCGCCAGCACCCGCCGCACCTCCGCATGGGCTAGCACCACCGCAGGCTCGCGCTGGATCGCCGAGTAGTACTTCTTCGAGAAGGCCTGCCCCGTCTCCGATGGCATCAGCAATATCCGCGCGTGCGCCAGCAGCATCTGCGCGTCGCCCCAGATCGCAGGCTCATCCCCATCGAGCATCTCGTCGACCTGCACCACCAGTTCCGACACCGGATGCAGCCACGCGAACCACTCGTGTGAAATCACCAGTTGCAGCATCTCGCCGCCCGTCACCCGTCCATGCACCCGCTCGTACGCGATCCGCTCATCGTCGAGCAGCGCCTTGTGCAACTTCAGCAGCCGGTCGCGCAGATCGCGCAGGCGCTGCCGCATCTGCGGGCTGAGTTGCTCCGGGATAGGCGACGGCTTCGGCATGTCGCCAACATCCTACGCCCATCGGCCCACCCCGCAAAGCCGCCTCGTCTCCCCCTTCCCTAAAGGGAAGGGGTTGGGGTTAGGTTGGTCTTCCCGCTCCCCTCTTCGTAGGGGCGACCGGCGGACGAAGCATCTAAATGACCGTCGACACCGTATCACGTACAGAATATCGGCGGCGAAGGAGATACCTGCCATGAGAATGTGGAAGGATCGGCTGCTCTTGTTCGCGGCGACCGTTGCCATCGTTGCGCTCGCCGTTGCAGCCTGCGGAGGCGGATCCTCTCAGCAAGCGAGTGACACGGCGAACGGATTACCCGGTCAGCTCTTTGCCGCTCACTTCGTCGACTCAACCCCAGCGCATGGTCAGCAGTTCGCGCAGGTCCCGAACCAAATCCTCATCAACTTCAACTTCACACTGGCGGACAACTCATCCATATCCCTCACGCGGGATGGCGTTGCCGTGCCGGTGGGAGCGGCAAAAGTGGGCGGCGAGCGGCGTCTGCAACTGGCCTCCGATGTGACTGGAGTACAGGGAAATGGCCTCTATGTGGTCGACTACAAGGCCTGCTGGCCTGACCGCTCCTGCCACAACGGGCGGCTCGCCTTCCGTGTCGATGCCTCCAAGTCGTCCTCGTATCTAGACATGAGAGGCAGGGCAGACGTGGCAGTCTCCATGAAAGACGTCGCCTTCTCGCCGGCGAGGATCCTGGTCTCGAAGGGTGCCATAGTGACATGGACGAACAACGATGGGGTTCAGCATTTTGTGAATACCGACCCGCACCCTGTCCACAACTACCTGCCCGGACTCAACTCCCTCGAGATCAAGCCCGGTCAAAGTTACACCTACACCTTCAGCGATGCGGGCGAGTGGCCCTATCACTGCAGCCTCCACTTCCCGCAGAATATGGTCGCGTCGATCATCGTTAGTTGACCATCATTTCGAATCTGCGGCGCACACAAGGCGGAAGCCCTACAGGACCGAAGGCGGGTTCGAGGCCACCGAAGTGGTTTGCATCAACGCCTTCGTCTCTCCCCTTTCTGGGACGCAGAGAGACGACGGCGGGGTTCCGCCCGGCGATGCTATGCTATTCGCCACGCCGTTCGTCCTGAGCCGATAGCCTGCCCTGAGCAGTGTCGAAGGGAAGGACGATAGCGAGCAGAGCTGGCCATGTCTTTCTACATCCTCGACGACATCTGCATCGGCTGCGGCGCCTGCGAATACGTCTGCCCCACCGCCGCCATCACGCGACGCGAGAGCGCCCAGTACCGCGTCACCTTCATCATCGACATGATGCAGTGCAACGACTGCGACGCCTGCCCATCGACCTGCCCCGTCGACTGTATCAAGCAGGACCCCGCCTCGATCATCTGCCACGGCCGCGGCTGCCCCCTCAACGAGAAGTCCGCCATGCGCGACTGGGAATGCACCGAACTCACCGAGAAACGCTGCGCCAAGTGCAACAACGTCCTCTGGCGCAAGCCCGGCGAACAGCAATGGTTCTGCTTCAAATGCGATGCCGGCAAAGGCGCCTGCCCCAAAGTCCGCGCCGCCCAGAAACCCGGCTACGCCGTCACCCCTCGCTGACGCCGTTTCCTGAAGTCGCACGCTCGCCTTCGTCATCTTCCTCCGCTCCCTTGACAACGCCTAAGAACATATGTACTATATCCGGCCCTGCCTCTTTCCCTAGCATCCCGCCATGAGCCAACGCCAACCTAACTCCAGCCTCCTCATCCCCGCACCCGTCCGCAGGAGAGAACGCCCCGATTCCGCACCGGGGCAGGTGAGGATCCCCTCTTCCCCTCTCCAGCTTCGATGGAGAGGGTGGCCTGCCTTCGGCGGGCCGGGTGAGGCCCAGAGCGCTTCTACCCTCCCGCATCCCGCAAGAAAAAATTGCGAAATTGCGGGATTTCCCACGGCCGCTTCTGTAGAAATTAGAACAGATCGCGGGTCGAAACCTTGTCCTCGAGCGAAGCGAAGGAGCGGGCGAAAGGCCCCCGAAAGCGGCCCGAACGCCGGCCCATTGCGGGCCCATCCTCGGGTGACCATGCCTCGAACCACGATCGAAACAGGGAGGTTAGCCGCAGGTCTACCCTCCCTTCATCGTAAGTCCTTCGCCCATGCAAAAATTTCCGATCCCATTCCCCGACGGGATTCCCGCTGGGAAACCCGCCAAAATCCCGCAAGACACTGTCCCGCCACCTACGGCCCACCTACCCTTCAGCATGGGTTCACCACCGGCTCACCCACCCTTCGCCACGGCTTCACCCCCGGCCCAGAACCCCATTCCTCACGACTCGCGGGAGGGTCTTGCGCCTTCCTCATTCCAGCAAGTCGTCTCCGGCGTGGTGTCAAAGCCTGCCCTGAGCGAGCCGAAGGGTGTCGTGGTGGTTGCACTTCCCCCTCTTGCGCCCAAGCGCCGTTCGTACGATGCTTTTCGATGCCCAGACCAATCGTGAGGTGAGACCATGACCACGACAACTGTTCGCTCGTTCAGGATGCTCATCGGCGGCAAGTGGGTCGACGCCGAAAGCGGCAAGACCTTCGAGCGCCGCAGCCCCGCCAACCGCGACGAGGTCGTCGCCAAGTACCCGCTCGCGCAGCCCAGCGATGTCGCCAAGGCCGTCGCCGATGCGCGACGCTCCTTCGATAGCGGCGTCTGGCGCAACATGACCGGCCAGCAGCGCGGCAAGGTTCTCCTCGCCATCGCCGGCGAGATTCGCAAGCGCGCCCCCGAACTCGGCACGCTCATCTCCCGCGAGACAGGCAAGGCCCTCTCCGACGCGCAGGGCGAAGCGATGGGCGGCGCCGAGGAGTTCGAGTACTACAGCGGCTGGGCTACCAAGATCTACGGCGAGTCGTTCAACTACATGCCCGATGCTCTCGGCTTCACCCTCCGCGAGCCTGTCGGCGTCGTCGGCATGATCATCCCTTGGAACGCCCCCTGGACCGTCTGCTGCTGGAAGGTCGCGCCCGCCCTCGCCGCCGGCTGCAGCATCGTCGTCAAACCCTCCGAGTACGCCACAGGCACCTGCCTCACCCTCGCCGAATGTCTCGAGGCGGCGGGCGTCCCCGCAGGCGTCGTCAACTTCGTCACCGGCCCCGGCGACCCCACCGGTCAGGCGCTCATCGACTCCAATGTCGAGATGCTCACGCTCACCGGCTCGACGGCCACCGGCCGCCGCATCCTCCACGCCTCCGAGCCCAACATCAAGAAAGTGCACCTCGAACTCGGCGGCAAGTCCGCCAACATCGTCTTCCCCGACGCTCGCTGGAAAGAGGCCATCGAAGGCACCGCCTGGGGCGTCTTCCGCCTCGCTGGCTGCATGTGCGCCGCCGGCTCCCGCGTTCTCGTCCACCGCGACATCCACGACCGCTTCCTCAAGGACCTCACCGACTACGCGAACTCCATCGTCGTCGGCGACCCCATGGACAAGAAGACGCAGATCGGCGCGCTCTACACCGAGCCGCACCTTGAGAAGATCCTGGGCTACGTGCAGAGCGGCAAGCAGGAAGGCGCTGTCGTTGCCTGCGGCGGCGAGCGCCTCAACGGCGACAAACTAGGCAAGGGCAACTTCATGCGCCCGACTGTGCTCGCCAAGGTCAACAACAAGATGCGCATCGAGCAGGAAGAAATCTTCGGCCCGGTCATCTCCGTCATCCCGTTCAAGGACGAAGCCGAAGCCCTCGCGATCGCCAACGACACGCCCTACGGCCTCAGCGGCTCCATCTGGACGCAGAATCTCGACACCGCGATTCGCGTCGCCCGCGGCCTGCGCACCGGCCAAGTCGTCGTCAACCGCCAGACCGGCTCATACGTCTGGCAGATGCCCTTCGGCGGCTACAAGCAGTCCGGCCTCGGCCGCGAGCGTGGCTTTGCCGGCATCGAGATGTACACCGAAATCAAGTCCGTGCATATCAAACTAGGATGAGAGGTAAGCAACAAATTTGGGTTGACACTAATTTTCAGCCGATGCTAGAGTAACCGGCGGCCCACTGCACTCCGTGGCGTTCGCGCGCCCGCCGTTGGTCACACCCCCAAGATGAAGCGCTGAACGAAGGCGACGCCTATTCGACCGCCTATGCCCTGGCGCAGGCGATCAAGAAGATCGGCCAGTTCGATCTGATCATCGCCGGACGCCAGGCCTCCGATACCGACCGGGGTCAGGTCGGCGTGGCCGTCGCCGAGATGCTCGGCATCCCCTCGATCACCATCGGCAAGAGCATCGAGATCAAGGACAGCAAGGTCATCGTCGAGCGCGTCCGCACCGACGGCAGCGAGGTCGTCGAGGCGCCGCTACCCGCGCTCGTCACCGTAAGCAACGAACTCGGCGAGCCGCGCTACCCGACGCTGCGCGGCATCATGGCCGCCGGACGCAAGAAGCCGACCGTATGGACCGCCGCCGACATCGGCGCCGATGCCGCGAAGTCAGGCGCCAAAGGCCGCGTCGTGAACCTGACTCGTCTCTACATCCCCAAGGTGGAAAAGGTGTGCGAGTTCATCGATGGCGAGAATGCCGCCGACAAGGGCAAGAAACTCGCCCTCAAACTGCGCCAGGCGAAACTCATCTGATCTGATAGACCCTAGTATCGAGAAGGAGTCCCTCAGCGATGGCAGAACAAGGCGTCCTGGTCTTCGGCGAAGTGAAGGATGGCAAACTCATCGGCACGGCCCGCGAAGCCGTCGCCCTTGGCTTGAACTTGGTGAAGTCGATCGGCGGTCAGGTCAGCGCCGTCGTCATCGGCAAGAACACCGAGGCGAACGCGAAGGTGCTGGTTGAGTCCGGCGCGCAGAAGGTCTACACCTTCGAGAATGCTGAACTGGGCGACTACCAGCCGGATGCCTATCTCCAGGTCCTGCAGCACGCGGTGCAGACGATCAACCCTAAAGTGATCGTGATGGGCCAGTCGGATACCGGCAAGGACCTCGCGCCCAAACTCGCCTTCCGCCTCCACGCCAGTCTGACGATGGACTCCACAGAAGTCGTCGCCGACGGCGGCAAGATTCGCGTCACCAAGCCTGTCTACGGTGGCAACGCCCTCGGCGTCTACGAGAGCAGCGCGCCGTGCCACGTCGTCACCATCCGCGCGAAAGCCTACGAGGCGCTTGAGCAACAGGCAGGCCGCCAGGGCGCCATCGAGAAGTTGAACGCCGCGCTCGATCCCTCGAAGATCAAGGTGCGGGTGACGCAGGTGAAGAAGCAGGAGTCCACCGGCATCCGTCTCGAGGACGCCGCGGTCGTTGTCTCCGGTGGTCGTGGCCTCGGTGGCCCGGAACCCTTCAAGAAACTCGAGGAGTTGGCCAAGTCCCTCGGAGGTGCCGTTGGCGCAAGTCGCGCTGTCTGCGACGCCGGCTGGATGCCCCACTCGATGCAGGTCGGCCTCACCGGCAAGACCGTGACACCGAACCTCTACATCGCCGTGGCCATCTCCGGCGCCAGCCAGCACATGGCCGGCTGCTCCGCCTCGAAGAACATTGTGGCGATCAACAAGGACAAGGATTCCAACATTTTCAAGGAGTCACGCTTTGGCGTCGTCGGCAACTGGGAAGAGATCCTTCCCGCCTTTATCGACATGGTGAAGGAACTCCGCGGCTCCTAATCTCTCTGTCACGCGGGGCGATGTAACGAGTCACTCTCGCTCCAAAGGAGTCATCATGGGAATGGACGGCTACTACAAGTTAGACCTGGGCGAGATTATCAAGAACGTCCAGACGGCTGAGGTGGTGTGTCTCCACTTCCCGCTGCTCCGCAAGACGCTCGTCCTCGATACGCGCTACGACGTTGAAGACCCGCCCATCGTGCGCATCACACCGACGGCCAAGTCGGTCGAGGACAGGTTCAAGTCGCTGCGCCGCCTGCGCCCGCGCTTCCCTCAGCCCGAGAAGGTGACGATCATCCCCTGGCCCAAGTACGTGGATAGCCTCGTGCGCCTTGGCGTGTGGGACAAGATAGTGCAGCGCTTCGTCGATGCGAAACAGAATACCGCCGTTGCCGCCTGCAGCGAGGCGCTCAACGAACTGCGCTCCCTCGAGACGCAGGAACTGGCGGCGGCGATCACCGGCAAGCAGTACCACACGCTCTGGGAGCGCGCGAAGAAGTAGCCGCTACTCCTTCTTCGCCTCCGCCGCGACCTTCTGCGCCAGGTGCTGCGGCACTTCTTCGTAGTGGCTGAACTCCATCGTGTAGTAGCCGCGCCCCTGCGTGATCGAGCGCAAGTCAGTGGAGTAGCGCTGGATCTCTGCGAGCGGGGCCTGCGCCTCGATGGTGGTCAGGCCGCTTTGTGGATTCATGCCCTGCACGCGAGCGCGTTTGCTGTTCAAATCGCCCATGACGTCGCCGGTGTAGGAGTCGGGGACTGTCACCTTGATGTTCATCACCGGCTCGAGTAATACCGGGCGCGCCTGCTCGAGGGCCTTCTTGAACGCCTGCGAGGCCGCGAGTTGGAAGGCCATGCCCGACGAGTCGACAGGGTGGCTGCTCCCGTCGACAACAGCGACTTTGATGTCCACGACAGGGCTGCCGGCGATGATACCGTGCTGCACGGCCTCCATGACACCCTTCTCGCAGGCGGGGATGTACTCGCGGGGAACAGAGCCACCGACAACCTTCGAGTTGAACGTGACACCCTGGCCACGCTGGGCTGGCTCGAGTTCCAACAAGACGTGGCCGTACTGGCCGTGGCCGCCGGACTGTTTCTTGTGCTTGTATTCGGCGACCGTTTTACTCGAGATCGTCTCGCGATAGGGAACGCGCGGCGTGGCGATGACCACCTCGGCGCCGAACTTGCGCTTCAACTTCTTCGCAGCGACGTCGATGTGGGCGTCGCCGAGGCCGGAGAGGATGGTCTCGCCTGTGGCCTGCTCGCGGCTCACGCGCAGGCTAGGGTCTTCGTCAACCAGTTTCGCCAGCGCCGCGGACATCTTGTCCATGTCGGCCTTGGTCTTCGGCGAGACGGCGACGCTATAGATGGGCTTGGGGAAGTCAAGGCCGGGTAACGTGATGGGTGACGTCCTCTGAGAGAGCGTGTCGCCTGTGCCGGTGTAAACGAGTTTGGCGACGGCGCCGATGTCACCCGCGGGAAGTTCCTTCACAGCGTCCTGCGTCTTGCCGCGCAGGATATACAACTGGCCGATGCGCTCCTGCTGCCCTTTGCCCGCATTCCACACCTGGGAGTCGCTCTGGAGCGTGCCGCTGAGGATGCGCAGGTACGACAGTTTGCCGACGTAGGGATCGGCGGCGGTCTTGAAGACAAAGGCGCCGAGTGGACCGCTCTTCTCGGGCGCGAGTTTCGCCCCTTCGCCGGCGGCTTTGCCAAGATATGCGGGACCGCGGTCCTTGGGCGAAGGCGCGTAGGTGACGAAGAAGTCAAGCAGTTCCCTCACGCCGACCTGCTTGGCGGCGGAGACGGCAACCACAGGGATGAGCGAGCCCTCATTGATGCCGGCCTTGATGCCGCGCTGCAGTTCAGCAGCCGTGAGTGTACCGGCATCGAGGTATTTCTCGGTGAGTTCGTCGACCGCCTCGGCGGCGGCCTCGACGAGTTGCTCGCGGAACCCGGCGAATCGCGGGTCCTTCCCCTCGTTTGCAGGGTCAAGCAGGCTAACGACGCCGGAAACAGAAGCCTCGCTGCCCTGAGGCAGATTGATAGCGATGCAACGCTTGCCGAAGCGAGCCCGGATAGCCTCGAGTGTCTCGACGAAGTCGGCATTTTCGCGATCGAGTTTGGAGATGACGATCATTTTGGGCAGGTGGCGCTCGGCGGCGCTGAGCCAGGTAACCTCAGTGCCGACGGCGATGCCATCCACTGCACTGATCACCTCGACGGCGAAATCGGTGGCGGCAAGAGCAGAGTGAACTTCGCCGAAGAAGTCAGCGTAGCCGGGCGTGTCGAGAACGTTGACCTTGACGCTCTTCCACTCGCACGGGGCAAGCGTCGTCTGAATACTGCTGCGGCGGTCGATCTCTTCGGGCTCGTAATCGGAGACCGTAGTACCGTCGTCGACGCGGCCTTGTCGGGAGATGGCGCCGGTAGCGAAGAGCATGGCCTCGGTGAGCGAGGTCTTACCGGCGCCGCTGTGCGACAGGAGCGCCACGTTGCGAATGGCTTCCGTTGAGTAGACCTGCATCAGGGAGCCTCCTGACAGGTGGAAGTGGCGCCATTCTATTGCCCGTACAGAAGGGATGCAACTGCCTTCGAATTTAGGCGTGTTGCTTACTTTTCGCTCAGGTGCGTCCTTACGTTCAAGAGGGATGGACGATCAGTTGTGGCTGGGCTGGGGAGGTCTAGGATGCCTTCGGGGGAGCGAGAACACGGGCGATACCGAGCCAGGCATAGCGGAAAGCCATGAGAACAAGAGGCCAGGTCAGCAGGGAAACGGCAAGCCAGAAATCACCGGTGGTCCACCAAGGGTTGGAACTGCCATAGTTGTCCTCGAAGTCCCAAACCATGTAGGCAACGGCGAACCCACTTGCTAAGACCACGGATGCGTAGGCCAAGGGTCGCAGGCGAGGCCAGAGAAGGGAGGAGATCGGCAGACTGAGGGCAATGCCGACTGCAAGCATGACACAGGTGGAGAAGAAAATGGCGATGATTCTTTCGAGCATCCGCGCCTCGACTCAGGAGGGTAGGGAAAGGATAACGGAAATGGCAGCAGACTTGGAAGCGTACCCTACAGAAGTGGTGAGCGACAAAGCGTCTTGATAACAGATGTATAGTATTTCGTATGCAAAAAGGAATTTCGCCAGTCGCAGACGGGACGGTGACGACGCCGAGAGGCTTCATAGCCGGGGCGACATACGCCGGGCTAAAGACGTACGCGAAAGACAAGTTGGACCTGGCACTTCTGGTCTCCGAGGCACCGTGCGCGGCGGCCGGCGTCTTCACGCAGAGCAAAATCGTGTCAGCGACAGTGCCTCTCTCGAAAGGCAGAGTGTCAAGCGGGCACGCGCGCGCGATCGTGGTGAACAGCGGATGCGCGAACGCATGCGTAGGCCCGCAAGGGATGCTCGACGCGCAGACGATGTCGGCCCTGGCCGCAAAGAAGGCAGGCGTTCGCGAGGACGAGGTGCTGATAGCCAGCACAGGCATGATTGGCGTTGAGTTGCCGATGGCGGCGATACGGTCGGGGCTGAGCAAGATCAAGATGCACCGCGATGGCGGGGCTGAGTTCGCGCGAGCCATCATCACGACAGACAAGACCCCAAAGACTGCTGCCGTCTCGATCGAACTGGACGGCAAGCCGTGCACCATCGCCGCAGCGGCAAAGGGCGCGGGAATGATCCACCCGAACATGGCAACGATGCTGTGCTTCGTCACGACAGACGCAGCCGTCGAGCCGGGCGCGCTGCAGTGGGCGCTCAAGGCGGCAGCCGGCAAAACGTTCAACATGATTACCGTGGACGGCGACACGAGCACGAACGACATGATTGTTGTGCTGGCGAACGGGATGGCCGGGAACAGGCCGGTGCAAGCGGAGACGGCCGGGGCGGAGTTGCTGGCCGAAGCGCTTGAGCAGGTGTGCTTGCCGCTAGCGAAGATGATAGTGAAAGATGGCGAAGGGGCGACGAAGTTAATGGAAGTTCGGGTGGAAGGCGCGGCCTCAGCTGAGGATGCGCGGAAGGCCGCTCGGACCATCGTTAGTTCGCCACTTGTAAAATCGGCCATCCATGGCGCAGACCCGAACTGGGGACGCGTCATCGCAGCGCTGGGCCGCAGTGGAGCGGCGTTACAGGAGACGAAGACCTCGCTCTGGATACAGGAAGTGTGCGTGTTCGATCAAGGGGCGCCGATTCCGTTCCATAAGGAGGCGGCCCGAGCCAAGATGATGGAGGATGATGTGATGATCGTGGCGAGACTGGGCATGGGGACGCACAATGCCACCGCCTGGGGTTGCGACCTCAGCGAGGACTACGTGCGGTTCAACAGCGAGTACAGTACGTGAAGGCAACACGCCCGAAAGCACCAAAGCGGCCAGCAAAGCACCCGAAGAAGGTATCGGGGAATAGAAAAACACCCCTTCCGGCTCGGCGACCTGCGCCCAAGCGGGCAGTCGCCAAGCAAACGGCGAAGAAGCGAGCATCCCCTGTTAGGCATGACACGCTAGTCAAGAGCAAAGCGGTGCCGCAGCCTGTGCGGCTCGTGAAACCATTGCCTATTCGTCCCGTCGCCAAGCGACCAAAGGCAGCAGCGAAGCCACCGGCTCGAGTCTTGCCAACTGTCTCTCCATCGTTGACGGACCACGTATCACGCATCCAGGCCCTCGAGGCAAGCATGCGCGAGGCGAGGTCGGCGCAGGAGAGCCAGTTCCTGCAGATGATGAAGTTCGTCGTCCTGCGGCACCTGAGTTTGATGGCGATCCTGGCCGAGGGGCGGACACCCGAGCGCATCGCGGCGGAGATCCGCAAAGGCGTCGAGGATGGCGCTCGAAAAATCGCCGATGGGAAGACGCTGGGTGAGGTGAAGGAGCTGGATATGACGCTTCAACAGCAGTTGCGGCAGGTCGTACTGGCATTCAAGAGCTGACCTCAACCCCTTCCCTGTAGGGCATAAGGAAGCACGGCGGGCGTATCTCAAATGCGCCACGATGCAAGAGTCTCGTCACCGTTCTTACTACCTCAAGTTATTGGCCACCATGCGCATGCTCATCAAAATCGGCGGGAGCACACTGGGGTCGGAGGATACGACGCCCCAGGACCTAGCGTGGCTGCAGTCGCAGGGGCACCAGCCCATCGTGGTCCACGGCGGCGGCAAGGTAATCACGCAGTGGCTGGAGCGCATGAAGGTGCCGACGCGCTTCGTGAACGGCCTGCGCGTCACGGATGAACAGAGTATCGACGTAGTCGTCGCGGTGCTGGCGGGCGTGGTCAACAAGCAACTCGTCGCCCAGATCAACGCCGCGGGCGGAAAGGCCGTCGGGCTTGCGGGGGTCGACGGTGGGCTGCTCCAGGCGAAGGTGAAGGATGCAGCGCTCGGGCTGGTGGGCGAGATCACGAAGGTGAATGCGGCGCCTTTGGAATCCTTACTGAAGGCAGGATACATCCCGGTAATCGCGCCAATCGGAGTCATGGAAGGCAAGGGCGCGACGCTGCTGAACATCAACGCGGACACCGTGGCGGGCGAGATTGGCGCGGCGGTGAAGGCCTCGACGTTCGTATTCCTCACGGATGTGCCAGGGGTGCGAGATGGGTCGGGGAAGGTGGCGTCGCGGCTGACGCCAGCGCAGGTGCGGGAACTGATCGCCTCAAATGTCATTCGCGACGGCATGGTGCCGAAGGTAGAGGCCTGTCTCGCAGCGCTGAAGCACGTGCCGTCGACCGTGATCCTCGATGGCCGCCAACCACACGCGCTGCGGGCGCTGGTAGAGGGGAAGGCGGTTGGGACACGGGTAGAGTAAGAGTTTCGCTTGATCCGACAGCTGAAAGTCGAACGCGGCAGGTAGCGTCTACTTCTGTTGCAATCGGCTTTTCAAAGCCTTTCCCTTATAATGTTTCGGTTTCCCGTGGAGCGTGACTGTCCGATTTCCTGAAAGCAGGCTGCGTATGAGCATGTCATGGCAGGAGCGTGAAGCGAAGGTCTACCTGCGAACGGGTAAGCGCACGCCGCTGACGCTAGTAAAAGGGCAGGGGCTGCGCGTGTGGGACGACGCGGGAAAACCGTACCTGGACTTCGTCGGCGGCTGGGCGGTAGACACGCTGGGGCACTGCAGCCCGGTCATGCAGAAGGCGCTCGCGGAGCAGTCGAAGACCCTTATCCAGGCGTCGAACCAGTTCTACACGATCCCGCAGATCCTGCTCGGCGAACTGCTCGTCGAAAATTCGTGCATGGACCGCGTTTACTTCTGCAACAGCGGCGCGGAGGCCAACGAGGGCTGCGTGAAACTGGCGCGCAGATGGGCGAAGGACAAGCGTCCGGGTGCCTACGAGGTCATCACGGCGCTCAACTCGTTCCACGGTCGCACGCTGGCGATGGTCTCAGCGACGGGCCAGCCGCACTA
>JACQEE010000081.1 GCA_016200725.1 Chloroflexota bacterium | reverse complement strand
GGCTGTTGAAACTGAAGGTGCGCGGCTCGATCTCCGGCAGGCTGATCTCGTCGTAGGGACAGGCGAAGTTCTCCGAATAGATGTGTTCTTGCCCGCCGACAACCGAGATGATTACGACGCCCTTCGCCAACTTGAGCGCCGTCTCCACCGAGTTCGTTGCTCGCACGCGGAAGTCGGCGTCGTTCTTCGCGATCACCAGCCGGTCGATCACCGCCTCGATGTCATGCCACTTCTTCTTGTCGAGCGCGAACTTCTCCGAGAGGTCGCGCACCTCGCCGTTGACCCGCACGCGCACGTAGCCCTGCTTCCGCAGGTCGTCGAAGATGGCTAGGTGCTCGCCCTTCTTGTGGCTCACCATCGGCGCGAGCACCATGAACCGCGTTCCCTCGGGCTGCGACAGGATTGAGTCCACGATCTGCTGGACAGTCTGTCGCGACACCGGTCGACCGCACTTCGGGCAGTGCGGGTGCCCGACGCGCGCGAACAGCAGCCGCAGGTAGTCGTAAATCTCGGTGACCGTCCCCACGATCGACCGCGGGTTGTGGCTCGTCCCCTTCTGGTCGATGGAGATTGCCGGGCTCAGGCCCTCGATGTAGTCGACGTCCGGCTTCTCCATGCGCCCCAGGAACTGCCGTGCATAGGCCGACAGCGACTCCACATATCGGCGCTGTCCCTCGGCATAGATCGTGTCGAACGCCAGCGACGACTTCCCCGACCCCGACAGGCCGGTGATGACGACGAACTTGTCACGAGGAATCGTGACGTCGATATTCTTCAGGTTGTGCTCGCGCGCACCCTTCACAAAGATGGCATTGGAAGGCATGAAGCGATGGACTCCAGAGAAGACTAGACCGGAAGGCCAACCCGTATTCTAGGGACAAGACGCAGTTGGCTCAAGCTTAGATGCCGACCCAGAGTCTGAGGTTGCCTCGTCAGCGTGAGTCCTCCTATTCCCCACCATCCACTTCTGTGCCATTGCCTCTTGCGTACGTCCGTATACTAGAATTGTGGGAGAACATATATGCTGATACGTGCAGTCTCCCTAACCCTCCCTCTCCAGCTCTGCTGGAGTCCCCGGCGAAGCCCTGAATCTTCGAAGGGGATCCCGACGAAGCCGGGAACGGCGAGGCCCCTCCCAGTCTGCTTATGGCCGTCCAACCCTCCCGCCAAACCTCCCCGGTCGAGCCGCTCATGAAGCGGCCATAAACGGGGCTAGAACCGGCCATGAACACGGGATAAAGCGGGCGAAAAAGCGCTTGAATCGGCCGTAAAACCCGCATGAAGTGGCTTAAAACCCCAGATATGTCCCTGCCAAACAGGTCGATGCTTCTGGAGCATACGAAGAACATGCCTGCCGTGCAGAAAATGATCGCCATCCACATCCGCGGCGCCGGGGAGGGTTGAAGGCAGGGTAGGAACTTTGAACTGATACGCAGCAATGCCGGGCGCTTCTTGACGGTTGCGCCTACCATACGAGAAACGCTTATAGGCTACCTATGCCCAACGACACCATGACTCCTCTCGAAGACCGCCTAGCCCAACTCCTGAGCTACCTCGGCCTCAGCCGCGTCCACATCGCTGGGCGGATGCCTACCGATTTCGCCGCCCTCGTCGCCAAGCACCCCGAGGTGGTTGCCAGCGTCACGTTGGTCTCCCCAGCGACCGCCCCGCCCGCCGCCTGGCGCTCGCTCGGCAAGCGGCTCCTCGTCTTCAATGGCGACGCCGGTCCGCAGGCCCAGACGATGGCGCGCACCCTCGCGGCCTTTCCCAATGCCGTCATCGAGCCGCTTCCGGGCTTCGAGGCCATCCCCTGGGCCGACGTCGTCGCCGAGCATGGCGAGCGCATCGCTACCACGATGACGCGGTTCCTCGGTGCAGACAGCGCTGTGTCCGCGCTGCGCCTGAAGCAAGGTGACAGCGAGGCCGCTGGCGTCACCTGCACCGTCCGCGGCTCTGGTCCTCCGCTGCTCCTCTTTCCCCTCGCCCTAGCGCCATCGCAATGGGAGCCGATTGAGGCCACGCTGGCGAAGCGATTCACCACCATCTCCATCGGCGGTCCGTACGTCGGCATCGTTGCCTCCCTCGAGGCGCGTTCTCGCACTGGCTACATGAACGTGGTGCAAGCCCTCATCGAACGGGCCCGCGTCGAGCCAGGGGACGCCGTCCTCGAGGTCGGTTGCGGCCCCGGTTCGCTGGTGCGATGGCTGGCACGTCGAACGAACGCCGCGAACCGCATCGTCGGCGCCGACATCAACCGCTACCTCCTCCGCGAAGCCGCAGCGCTGGCCAAACGAGAGGGCCTGAGCATCGAGTTCCGCGAAGGCAACGCCGAGTCGCTACCGTTCCCCGACGCCTCGTTCAACGTCACCTTCTCCAGCACCGTCATGGAGGAAGTGGACGCTGACCGCATGCTCGCGGAGATGGTGCGCGTCACGAAACCGGGTGGACGCGTGGCCGTCGCTGTCCGCGGCGAGGACGTCCCCAACTGGTTCAACGTGGATGCGTCAGCCGCCGTCATGGCGAAAGTCTCCAACGTCCACATGCCCGTCGGCCCCAAGGGCTGCGGCGACGCCAGCCTCTACGCCCGCTTCCACCGCGCCGGGCTGCTCGATGTGCAGATGTTCCCGCAGTTCGCCGCCATCCAAGATCTCTACTGGCTGCGCATCGTCAACGAGCGTGCCTCCTCGGTGCTCTCGCCAGCCGAGGTCGTCGAGTGGAAAGCCGCCGTTCAGCGCGCCATCGACACCGGCGCCTTCCTCGCCGCCATCCCGCACCACTGCGCCGTCGGAACGAAGCGAGGCTAGGCAGCTAGCCATTCAATCGGAACAACTTCGCCGCGTTGCCGCCAAGGATCTTGGTTTTCGCGCTCCTGGATAGATCCTTCCGTTCCGCGATTAGTGCTACCGACCGCGGGAACTTCGCATCGTGGTGCAAATAGTCCGACGCATAAATGACCCGGTCTTCGCCGAGAACCTGCACGACGTAAGGGATGGTCTTCTCCTCGACCTCGCACGAAATGAAGCATTGACCGCTGCGAAAGTAATCGCTCGGCAGATGCTCCAGCCGGTGCTCCTTGAACTCTTCGTAGTAGTCGTCGAGGCGGTCCATCCAGTAAGGGGCCCAGCCGGCGCCCGACTCAAGGAAAGCGAAGCGCAGGCGAGGAAAGTCATCCAGCACCCCGCCAAGGAGCAGGCTCATCGAAGCAATCATCATCTCTACGGGGTCGAGGATTGGATGCAGATCGGAATGTCCAGTTCTTGCGCTCCCTCATAAAGCGGGCGGTATTCGGGATGGTCCATCGGCTTGCCGCCAACGTTCACCGGAACCGAGATGCCGACGAAGCCGTGCTCCCGCACAGCACGTCGCAACTCCAGCATCGCTGAGGAGACATCCTGCAATGGCGCAGCGGCAACACCTTTAAGCCTTGCTCGATATGGAGCGCAGTAGTCCGCTAGCCATTCGTTATAACCCCGTGTCATCGCCATTGCGAGTTGCTGGTCGTGCAGGCCGGATACTCCGAGACCGACGGCGCCGCCGAACAGCACTGCCACGTCGATCCCCTCGATGTCCATATCCTTGATTCGCTTGTGCGGGTCCCACATGCCGCTGCGCTCTGGCGCATTGTGCCAGCCGCTCATCGGCCCCTCGGTCCCGCGCACGATGGGAATCGGGTAGTAAGGGCCGGCAATGATTCGCCCCTCGATCATGAGGCCGCCGATTTCGGCGGGCAAAGAGCGCGGGCCTTTGTCGCGAAGCCCTTTTGGCAGCACCTCTTGCCACTTGATACGCTCCAGCACGTGTCCGTCGGCGTCGATGATCAGGGGCCACCTCTTGTCAGTGCATCACTATAGACCGGTTCTACGCGCGCCGATTATAGACGCTTCTTCCGTTTGCACTCCCCCTGCCCTTTCGGCTACATTCGTTCAGGCCGCCACCTCGAAGCGTTGAGGAGCGGACCGGAGGCTCCCGTGCGCGAGATGTTCTATCCCAAGAAGGTCGCCGTTGTCGGCGTTTCCCTTTCCGAAGACAACCTGGCGCGCAATATCCTTCGCAACCTGCTGAAGTTCAAGTTTCCCGGCGAGACCTACGCTATCGGCGCGAAGGTCGGCGAGATCTACCGTAAGCCGATCTACACCTCTCCGCTCGATCTGCCCGCCGACGTCGACTTCGCCGCGATCCTGATCCCAGCACGTTTCGTACCTAAAACGCTCGACGACCTTGGCCGCAAAGGTGTCCGCAACGCGCTCATCTCCAGCGGCGGCTTCGGCGAGTATAGCGAGGAAGGCCGCGAACTCGGCCGCCAGGTGCTTGAGGTGGCGCGCAAGTGGAACATCCGCTTCCTCGGCCCCAACTGCCTGGGCATCAGCAACCTCGACAACGGCCTCATCCTGCCCTTCGCACCGATGGATCCTGCGAAGTTACTCAAGGGGCCGAACAGCATCATCGCCCAGAGCGGCGGCGTGAAGATGCGCTGCATGTCCCTCTTCTCCGAGGAGGGCGTTGGTTTCAACAAAGTCATCAGCATCGGTAACAAGTTGAACGTCGACGAGGTCGACCTGCTGGACTACCTATCGACAGACTCATCGACGAGCACGATCCTCATGTATCTCGAGGACATCCGCCGTGGCCGCAGGCTCGTAGAGGTGGCGCGTAGGTGCAAGAAGCCCATCGTGTTGATGAAAGCGAACACCTCGCCGGTGACTGCCGACATCGCCAAGTCCCACACCGCCGCGCTGGCCTCCGACGACAGCGTTGTCGATGGTGCGTTGCGCCAGGCTGGCGTCGTCCGCGTCCGCGAAATCGAGTCCTTCATCGTCTGCGCGAAGGCCTTCGCCCTGCCACCACTTCATGGCAATGACATCGTCGTCATTTCGCCATCGGGTGGCTTCGCTGTCATCTCCGCCGACGTCGCCGGCGCTTACGGATTCAACCTGCCGAAACTGCCGCCACAGGTCGTTGCGAACCTTGAGAAGGGTAGCCGCGCTCGGGTGATCCGCTTCACCAACCCGGTGGATTTCGGCGACGTCTACGACCGCGGCGCTCTGCTCTACACCGTGGAGACAATTCTGAAGGATGCAAAGGTGTCCGGTATGGCGGTCACCGTGCCGACAGGCGGAGGTTCCGGGGGCATGGGCTTTTCCGGACCCGATGCCGAAAAGTTGCTCCAGGGCATCAAGGACATCTCGCTCGGCGTGAAGAAGCCTGTTGCCGCGGCTGTCTTCGGCGGGCAGGACCAACTGCCTGGCATGATGCGCGCGGCCCAGTTCCCGATATTCAAGACCATCAACGAAGCGGTGATGGCCCTCGCCGTCCAGCGCGACTACTATCGCCAGCGCGAAGCGTTAGGGCTGGCGTAGCGTCTCGCTGCCATGCTAGCCCGCAACGGGCCAGCATCTGGTACTGAGCAACCATGCTAGCGTCTGGGTCGGAGGCATCCGCTTCGCCCGTGTCGAGGCGCTACGGCGTCAGCGTTTCCTTCAGCCGCTCGAAAAAGCCTTTTCCCTTCTTGGTCAGGTCGGGCCGTTTGAGGGTCGCGTCCAGGTCCTGCAGCAACTTCTTCTGCTTGGCGTCAAGCGACTTGGGAATCACCACATCGATAGTTACGAGCTGGTCACCTCGCCCGATGCCGCGCAGGTGTGGAACGCCTTTTCCCTTCAGGCGGAACACTGTCCCTGGCTGCGTGCCGCTCGGTACCTTCATGGAGACACTACCGTCCAGCGTCGGGATCTCGATGTCGTCGCCAAGCGCGGCCTGGGTTACGGTCACCGGCAGGGTGTACAGGATGTGGTCCTGCTCGCGGTCGAACAGCGGGTGTGGTTTGACGACGATATTGATGTAAAGGTTGCCTGCTGGCCCACCCAGGCGCCCGGCGTCGCCCTCGTTCGATAGCCGGATTTGCGAGCCCGTGCTCACGCCCCCAGGGACGCGCACCGCGATAGTCTTCTTCTTGCGCTCGAGACCTGCGCCGTGGCATTGCGTGCACTTGTTCGTCACCACGCGCCCTTCGCCGCCGCACGTAGAGCAGACCGCGATGTTCACGAATTGGCCGAACACGCTCCGCTGCGCGCGGCGTATCTCGCCTGTCCCTTTACACGTCGTGCATATCTGCGGCTGAGAGCCTGGTTCGCTTCGCGAGCCACGGCAGCGCGTGCATGCCTCCGTGTGCACTATCTCGAATTCCTTCTCGACGCCGAAGGCCGCCTCTTGGAACTCGAGCGCCAGTTCAACGGCCAGGTCCTGCCCGCGCTGCGCCGCCGAGGCACGAGCGCCACCAAATGGACTCCCCGCGCGCGTTCCCCCAAAGAAGGCGTCGAAGATGTCCCCGAAACCTGGCATATCGCCGACGCCATCGAAGCCAACACCTGGCTGGCCCTGCGGCCCGTTATGCCCGAACCGGTCGTAGTGCGCACGCTTCTGTTCGTCGCGCAGGACGAAGTAGGCCTCGTTGACCTCTTTCATCTTCTGCTCGGCATCCGGGCTCTTGTTGCGGTCGGGGTGGAACTCCATGGCCTTCTGTCGGAAGGCCTTGGCTATTTCCTCCGGGTTCGCTTCCCGGCCGACGCTGAGCACTTCGTAGTAGTCGCGCTTCGTGGTTGCCATAAAGAAAGAGGGCCTCACCCTCAACGTTTCATTATAGCCCCCACAGAGTCAGCCGGGGCACGGATTCCATTACTTCAAGTCGGTCATTACATCCGCTTCCCAGTCGCGCACCTTCAAGTACGTCACTTTCCCATTGCGCCGTTCCACCACTACGCTCGCTCCCGTCAGCGTGTCGTGCGTGGCGAGGTACTCCACCGCTCGTGCGATGTCGTCCGGCGTCAGCAGGGCCGACCGCCCGGTCGCGTCTCTTGCCGGTCCCGCCGCGAAGTTCATGATCGGCGTGTCCACTCCTGATGGGCAGATCGCATTCACGCGCATCTTGTCCCCAGCGAGGGCTCCCGCCAGCGACCACGTCAGTCCGCGTACGCCCGCCTTCGCCGCTCCGTAGGCGATGCCCTTGTCGTATCCGCGCAGCCCCGCCAGCGACGACATGTTCACGATCGCGCCGCCGCCTGCTGCGCGCATCATCGGCGCCACCGCTCGCGCCAGCAGGAACAGGCTCGTTAGGTTGACATCGACGATCCATCGCCACTCATGGATGGGTATCTCTTCGAGGCGGTCATGCGTCCGCAGCACCGCGGCGTTGTTGTGTAGCACATGGATGCCGCCATACGTTGTCAATGCCTTGCCCACGACGTTCTGCACCTCTTCGTTCTTTACCAGGTCGGCCTTCACGAAGGTGATATCGCCGCCGGCCTGCTTGACGATCTTTACCGTCTCCTGCCCGCCCGCCTCGTTCACGTCGGCAATCACCACCTTCGCGCCCGCCCTGGCGAACCGCAGCGCTGTTGCTCGCCCAATCCCCGATGCGCCGCCAGTGATGATAGCTACCTTCCCCTTCAGTGTGCCCATGGGTTGCTCCTTTGCCTGCTGAACCGGACAGGCGGCATCCTACACAGCCACTCGTTGCTGGGCAACAATGGCCGGTGCTACGATGCGCCATCGACGCCCCTCGGGGCTTGGCAGGAGGCTCGCAATGCGGCACTTCAAACTGGTCTCGGCTGACTCCCACGTTGTTGAGCCCGGCGACCTCTGGACGACTCTCATTGAACCCGCCTACCGCGACCGTGCCCCGCGCATCGTGCATGAGAAGTCGCGTGATGAGGACATGTTCATGTGCGACGGGATGGCGCTGTTGTCGCCGGCCTCCATGTCGCAGGCCGGCAAGCCCATGGAGCAGCGCCGCGAGAAGAAGTTGGCAGGCGTCTACCCCGGCGCCTACGACCCTCACGCTCGCCTCAAGGACATGGCCCGGGACGGTGTCGAGGCCGAGGTGCTCTACCCCTCGGTTGCCATGCGCATCTTCGCCTTGAAGGATCGCGGCCTTGTCCGCGCCTCCTTCGCTGCTTACAACACCTGGATCGCCAACTTCGCCAAGTCCTACCCCGATCGCTTCAAAGGTGTCGGCATGATCGACTTGGACGACATCGAGTCCGCGATCGGCGAGGCGCACCGCTGCAAGAAACTCGGTCTCGCCGGCCTCATGGTCACCATCGCCAGCGATGACCCCACGATGTACAGCGGTACGACTCTTGATCCATTCTGGGCCGCAGCGGAGCAGCTAGGCCTGCCCGCGAGTCTGCACATCGTTACGGACAAGAAGCCCATCAAGTTTGATATGACGACGGAGACGATCTCGTCAGTCGACGTCATGCGGTCGTTGGCCAACATGGTCTTTAGCGGCCTGTTCATGCGCTTCCCCAAACTGCGCGTCGTCTCCGCAGAGAACGACGCCGGTTGGGCGGGCTACTTCGTGGAGAAGATGGACTATCTGTACAAAGACCCGGTACGCCAGTCGATCCGCAACTATCCCATCAAGGGCCAGGGTATGCTGCCAAGCGAGTACATGAAGCGCAACGTCGCT
>JACQEE010000096.1 GCA_016200725.1 Chloroflexota bacterium | reverse complement strand
GAAGCTAAGCGCCACCTCAATGAGGAAGACCTGCTCACGTGGGCGCGTGAGGGCGTTGCGATCGCCCAGCACTCGTTCCGTTCGTGGGAGGCAGCGACAGAGTATTTCAAGGCAACGCCCGATGTCGTGGGGCGCATGCCGTTCAAGCATGTGCTCTCCTGGGCACGTTGGGGACGCGCCTTGTCAGCAGATTCGCCGGTGGTATCGTCCTCATTCTTCCGCGCCAGTCCAGACGCGCTAAGCCGGATCACACCGGACGACATCGGCCAGTGGGCCACCATCGGCAAGACGCTGTACAAGGGGACGTGGAAGTCGTCGTCGCTGGCGGCTACGTATTTCGAAGTCAGCCCGCGCCTCCTCCAATCGCTCAGCCTGGTCGAGTTGGAAGAATTGGTCGGGTTCATCGACGCGCTGGCGCAGAAGTCCTACGACCTTGCCAACGAGTGCCTGACAATCGCCGATGGCGTCTTCGCCAAGATCGACCGCGCAGATCGCAGGTCATTCCTCGTGCTCGCCGGGGTGCTCGCGCGGACGAACTGGCGGGACATCAAGCCGCTATTCGAGAACGGCGCGCGCATCCTGGCGCACATCGAACGCGGACAGCGTAGCCGTTTCCTCAATCTAGCGGAGCGCCTCACCCGGCGACAGGGCAGTAGCGTCATCTCGTTCCTGCTGGATTCTTCGACAGCCCTGGGGGAAATCCCTCAAGCCAAGCACTCGCAGATCCTGAACATGTCCGAACGCCTGGCCGGAGCGTCCCCCGCCGCTGTCGGCGAGTTCCTGCGAAACACGCCCCAAGTGATGAACCTGGTCAAAGAAGAGCAGATCGATTTATGGTTCGAGGAGGGGCTGCGCATCCTCCAGGAGAACGAGGACGGCGGCCTGGCCTTCTTCCGCCTCGAGTCTGGGCGCGGCGAGAAGGTGCTCGAAAGCCTTTCGAACGGCCTGCAACTCGAACGTGTGAAGGAAATCCTGACGATGTACTGCCGCGCGCTCGCCGGGCAGCAGGTCGAATTGCAGTCCACGCAGGAGTTGAAGGAGCGCGGCATCGGCTGGACTGCGGCGGAGCAGCCGACGACCGAGGGCGACAACATCTTCCTCCCATCATTCGTAGAGCGCTACCCCTCGAAGGACCAGAACTTCGGGTGGTTCAAGGTCATCGCCACGCACCAGGTGGCTCACCTGGAGTTCGGTTCGTTCGACTTTCTCTTCGACAAGCCATCGGTCAAGTTTGCGGGGCAGGATCAGCGGCTCGTCATTGGCGCCGGCGCAGGGTACGGTAAGGACCCGGCCGCCTTCATCACGGACCTGCAGAAGTTCTTCAGCATGTTTCCCGACCGCCAACTAGCGTCGGACATCTTTACGTTCGTCGAGGATGGCCGCATCGACCATCGCGTGAAGCGCGAGTACCCCGGGCTGCGCCCCACGTACGAGGTCGTGCAGCGCGAGGCGGTCGCCGACCGTCCACAGCCGAACACGCTGCCGCTGCGCGAGGCGCTGATGGAGGTGCTCATCCGCCTCAGCCTCGAGGACAAGTCGAAGATCACAACGCCGACGGAACTAGGCGGCATCATCGACGCCGTCGCCGAGATCGTGCGCATCGTGCAGCAGGCCGGCGCTGAGGTCGAGGACTCGGCGGAGGCCACGCTGCGCGTCTATGAGATCGTGAGCCAGGTGCCGAACCTCGAGGCGGTGCCGGAGCGGTCCGAAGAGCGCGAATCGGGAGACATGGGCAACTCACCCGACTCGCAGAAGTTGCAGGAGATGATCGAGCAGTTGACGGCGGGCTCGTCCGGCCAGGGCAACGCGCCGCCACAGGGCCGCCAAGAGCAGGAGTACAAGCGTCCCGAGCAGGTCGAGTTCCGCGGCGACTTCAAGCCGGAACTTGTGCAAGCGCTCGACAACTTGAAACAGCAAGCGCAGAAGACGAAGCAGGACATGAAGCAAAGAGGCATCGCCAAGGAAGACCTGAAGCGCATGTTGCAAGAGAGCGCGGAGATCGAGTTCTCTGACGTGGAGCAGGGCGAGATCGACCGCTCGGCGGGCATGTTCGTCGACAACCTGATGAACGAGGCGGCGAAGCAGCAGTCTAAGGCGCGCTCGGGCGGCCAGTTCGTGCATGTGCCCGACGACGAGACCCCGCTGCAGGTGCAGGAGCCGAAGTCATTCCTGTACGACGAGTGGGACTTCCGCGCGGCGGACTACAAACCGCGCTGGTGCTGCGTCCGCGAAAAACAGATGGAAGAGGGGACGCAGGACTTCTACGACAAGACGCTAAAGAATCACGCCATGCTGGCGGCCAAAATCAAGAAGCAGTTCGAGATGCTGGCGCCACAGGCGATGAAGAAGATCAAGCATCTACCCGATGGCGACGAGTACGACTTCGACGCCGTCGTGGAGTCGGTCATCGAGAAGATGGCCGGCGACACGCCGACGGACAAGGTCTATTGGCGGCGCAACAAGCAGGACCGCGATGTCGCGGTGGTATTCCTGCTCGACATGAGCGCCTCGACGGCAGAGGCAGTCGACGAGACTCGGCGGCAGTTCGACTCGTGGGACCTGCCGGACGATCCGCGCGACTACATGGCCTGGCTGCGGAACCGCCGCGAGGAGATGACGCGCCGGACATACAAGCGCATCATCGACATCGAGAAGGAGAGCACGGTCCTGCTCATTCGTGCCCTCGAGGCAATCGGCGACTCGTACGGCATCTACGGCTTCTCAGGCTATGGCCGCGAAAATGTGGAGTTCTACGTTATCAAGGACATCGATGAGCGCTTCGGCG
>JACQEE010000027.1 GCA_016200725.1 Chloroflexota bacterium | reverse complement strand
GCTCGCACCAGAGGGATTGGCCAGCAGGTCGACGTGTCCATTTTCGAGAGCGTCATAGAAATGGCCGCGATTGAATTTGGCCGGTGGTTGTTTTCCGGAGACCAGCCTGAAGATGTGGTCGGGCGGCGCCCCTCCTACCTCGCGCGAGGGTCGTTCCCCGTCGGCATCTTTTCCTGCAAGGATGGCCACGTCTGTTTTACGGGTCGTGGCCCGCGCTACTATCCCCGTTACGCTTGGATGATAGGACACCCCGAACTGGCCAACGATCCGAGGTTTCGTACCGTCGAGGACATGCAGCAACATTCCGACGAGTTCCTCGTGCTCATACTCGATTGGCTTGGCAATAAGACCGTATCGGAGGCTGTGGCTGCAGCGCAGGAGGCAGGCGTGCCCGCCGCTCCCGTCAACACGCTCGATCGCCTCTTCGCGGAACCCCAATTGCGGGCCCGCGAGTACTTCGTGCGCACCGACCATCCGGTGGTGGGCGAACAGCGGTACCCAGGCGCGCCGTTCAAGATGCCACGGTCACCGTTCCGGGCTGGCCGCGCGCCCCTGCTCGGCGAGCACAACGACGTTGTGCTCGCCGGCGAACTGGGCTGCTCGGCTCGAGAGATGCGCCGCCTCCACAAGGCTGGTGTCATGTGATGCTCCCGCTCGCTGGCATCCGCGTGCTCGAGTTCTGCGACATCTGGATCGGCCCGACGCTGTGCAGTTTCCTCGGCGACCTGGGCGCTGAGGTCTGGAAGATCGAAACGATCCATCGCATGTCACCCTCGAGAGGATTGCATGCGAACCCGCCTCGCGGGCCCACCTATCCGGGCATGGAGCCGGGAGGCATGCCCTTCAACCGCAACTCCTACTTCAACGCGCACAACCGTAGCAAGTACGGCTTCACCCTCGATGTGCGCGATGAGGAGACGCGATCACGGTTCTTGGAACTCGCCTCGGTCTGCGACGCCCTCGTCGAGAACTTCCCCGCGGGCGGCCTTGCCAAGCTCGGCGTAGGCTACGACACATTGCGCCGCGCGCGTCCCGACATCGTGCTGCTTTCGCTGTCGCCCTATGGCCAGACCGGCCCCTATCGCAGCCACAACACCTTTGGCTTCTGCATCGACTCGATGTGTGGCCACGCGAGCCTCCGCGGCTATCGCGGCGATGACATCACCCAGACAGCGCCTGCCTACCCGCAGGATCCGGGAGGAGTGCATGTCGGTATGTTCGCGCTGCTCGCCGCGATGCACCACCGCCACCGCACCGGCGAAGGCCAGTGGATCGACCTCTCGCAGGCAGAGGCCTATATCGACCGCATCGGCGAGTCCATCGTGGACTACTCGATGAACCGGCGCGTGCCCGAGCGGATGGGCAACCGTCACGAGGTGATGGCCCCCCACGGTGTCTATCCCTGCCGAGGCACGGATCGATGGGTCACGATCGCTGTAGCCTCCGATAACGAGTGGCGTCGTCTCTGTGAGGCGATGGGCGATCCGGCATGGAGCCGCGACGCCAAGTTTGCAACGAAGCAGGGGCGGCAGCAGAACGCCAAGGAGTTAGACCGGCGGCTAGCAGACTGGACTCGCACTCGCGACGACCACGCCACGATGCTTGTGCTGCAAGCACATCGAATCATGTGCAGCCCCGTGATGGACGCTCGCCAGCTATTCGAAGACCCCCATCTGCGGGCGCGAGGCTTCTTCGAACCCATAGTTCACCCCACGGCAGGCCGCCACGAATACCCCGGCAGGGCCTGGCGCTTCTCCGAGACACCCGCAGCGATCCAGCGGCCTGCCAACCTCCTGGGCGAGCACAACGACCTGCTCTTCCACTCATTGCTTGGCATGAGACCAGAACACGTCACGCGGATGCGGGACAAAGGCCTCATCGGAGACCGCTTCGCCACCGGGGCCGAGCACTAGCGCGCAAATCGGGCAACAACACGAGTGCCCGCTAGACGCTGATCGTCTTGCCGCCATCGACGATGAGCAACTGGCCGGTGACGTACTCGGCATCGTCGGAGGCAAGGAAGAGGATCACGTTGGCGATGTCGCGCGGCTGGCCGATGCGCCCCCACGGCACCTCCTTGCCAGCCTCCAGCGCAGTCTTGGGGTCGGCCAGGCGCGGCGAAATGTTGGTCTGCACACCGCCCGGGCCGACGGCGTTGACGTTGATGTGGTAGGGGGCGAACTCGAGCGCGGCAGAGCGCGTGAACATTTTGACGCCGCCCTTGGATGCTGCATAGTGGGCATTGTTGAGCGCAGCGAACTCCGAATTCACCGAGCCCAAGTTGACGATGCGCCCGCCGCGCTTCCCGCGAACCCAATAGCGCGCCGCCTCCTGCGTACAGAGAAAGACGCCTTTCAGGTTCACCGACTGGATGCGGTCCCAGTCCTCTTCCTTCATCTCGATGATGGGCGACCACGAGAGGATGCCCGCGTTGTTGACCAGGACATCGAAGCGACCGAAGGCGTGGAGCGCCTCGGCGAACATGCGGCGGACGTCGGCGGCTTTGGACACGTCGCACGCGACTGCCGTCGCCTTGGCGCCCTTCGCCGTAACCATGGCGACCGTCTCCTGGGCGTTCTTCAGGTTCACGTCGGCAGCCACGATCGAGGCGCCCTCCTCAGCGAAGCGCAGGCAAACACCGCGACCGATGCCGCTGCCCGCGCCGGTGATCACCGCCACTTTGTCCTTGAGTCGCATGCTCGCCTCTTGTTAGGAAATTTCGCCTGCGAAAGCCTACTGCCGAGAGTTGCCTGTGTCGAGGGACGGACTCGACAAATCAGGCGGTAGTCTTTATAATAAGTTCAGAACCTTTATCAATATATGGCGACGGCCGTCGCGCGGGAACTGCTGCTATCTGCCGTTTCAACCCGCCTTCGGGTCCTCCTCCAGACAGGCCCCTCGTTCCGTCACGAGGGGCCTCCCTTTTTGCTCGCGAATCCCTTTGGTCATGAGCAATCGTAGGACTAGGCACTAGGGTGAACGGATACGCTACAATGGTGCCGATGTTTCGACCCCTGACCCGCCGCATCCTCGCCGTTTGCGCTTTTGCTCTCGCGGCGGTAATCGCTTTCTCAGCGTGCGGCGGCTCCTCGTCGTCGGCCACCCCCGTCCCCAGCCTCAAGTTCCCCGCCTTCCAGCGCGGAAACAACATCTGGATACAGGTCTACGGCGTCGCCTTGAAGGACGCCGTGTACTACTCGGAGCAGGGCACCACCTACGTCGTCAAGCCGAAGGACCCGAAGAACAAACTGGCCGTCGTGGACGCCCAAATCGGCAACGACCGCTCGACCACCGTGATCATGAATGTGGACGAGAAGGCGTACACCCTGCTCGATGCCGCCGGCACAGAGCACCCTTCGGTGAACCCCTTCGAGCAACGCGAGCTGGCCGCCACGAAGCCCAATTCCGAGCCGTTCTACCTGCTCATCTGGAAGAACTTCAACATCGATCAGGGATTCAGCATCCGCGGCGCCGCGATCTTCGAGGTCCCGCCGGATCTCAAAGCCACCCAGTTCCACTGGGAGGCAGTCGATACCGTCTTCGTGCGCTTCACCGGCTGATCTCTACGCCTTGACCCCCGGCGAGCGCCTCCCTATGCTTTTCGCGCCGTAGTCGTCTGTTACATCCTGCCGGAACGAAGGGATCGATGAGCCGAGAGATTTTGCTACGAAAAGAGGGCGGCGTCGCCCGCATCACCCTCAGCCGTCCGCCGGGCAACGCCATCGACGACGTCCTCGCGGCGACCCTTCACGACGCCTGCCAGGAGGTAGTTGAGGACGACGCTGTCAGCGTGGTCATTATTACTGGTCCGCTCGCGAGGCGCTCGAATGCGGTTTGGTCACGCAGACATGGCCCGTGGCCGAGTTCGTAGCGCGCATCGACGACCTGGCGCGCAAACTCGCAGCATCGGCCCCCATCGCGGCGCGTTACGCGAAAGAGGCCATCCATCGCGGCATGGACGTGCCTCTCGAGCACGGCCTGCGTCTGGAGACAGACCTCGCCGTGCTGCTGCACACCACGACTGACCGCACAGAAGGGATCGGCTCATTCCTGAAAAAGGGCACACCGAAGTTCAAAGGCAAGTAGTCCCATTCATGCCCACACCATGAGCGGTTTCGAGACCATTCTGTACGAGCACCGCGGCGGCGTGGCCTGGGTCACGCTGAACCGGCCGCGTGTCCTCAACGCCTACAACGTCCAGATGCGCGACGACCTATACGAAACGCTAGGGCTGATTGCCGCGGACGACTCCGTGCGCGCGATCGTCTTTCGGGGAGCGGGCGACCGCGCCTTCTGCGCTGGCGCGGACCTCACCGAGTTCGGCACGGCGCCATCGCAGGCCATCGCGCGGCAGGTGCGCTATGAGCGCGACGTATGGGCGCGGCTCTTCTGGCTGCGCGTTCCAGCGATCGCTGCGGTGCGGGGCTTCTGCCTCGGCTCCGGGCTTGAGATTGCTCTCGGGTGCGACCTGCGCCTCGCTGCTCCCGATGCCAGGTTCGGGCTGCCGGAGACGAACCTGGGTATGATCCCCGCCGCGGGGGGTACGCAGACGATGCCGCGTGCCGTTGGCCGCTCACGGGCGCTTGATGCGCTGCTGACCGGCCGCATGATCGAGGCGCAGGAGGCAGTGCGCGTCGGGTTGGTCAACCGCATCGTGTCAGACGAGACACTCTACACGGAGGCGCAGCGGGTAGCGGATAGCCTCGCCTCGCTGGAACCGCGCGTCGTGCAGGCTGCCAAGGCAGCCGTGCTTCGCGGCGCAGACCTGCCGCTTGCGGATGCACTGGCTATCGAGCAGCGCCTTGCATCGGCGATTCATGCAGAGAAATGACGGCGGCAGCGAAAAACGCTACACTGTACAACCGATTCGAAATCCCCTTTGGGAAAACCACGTCCCTCTAGGACTTTGCCAGTGAGGAGGCCCTGATGATCACGCCCGAATTCCTGATGGTGACGTCGGCCGTCGCCACCGATCGGAACGCCATCATTTTCGAGGGAAAGAACTTCACGTATGGTAACGTGCAGGAACGATCGAACCGACTCGCCAACACGCTCCAGGAGATGGGCGTTCAGAAGGGCGACCGCGTTGCGCTCATCGAAGTCAACTGCAACCACTGCGTCGAGACCTACTTCGCCTGCGCGAAACTCGGCGCGATCTATGTCCCGCTGAACTTCCGCGCCAAGGCCGACGAACTCGAGTTCATGATCCAGGACTCCGGCGCCTCCGTGGTCTTCGTCGGCGAACGCTATGTGCCCCTGCTCGATGGCGTGAAAAAGAACCTCAAGGCCGTGAAGCACTACGTTACCCTCTCGGGCCATAAGCCAGGCTTGCTGGAATACGAGAAACTCGTCGCCAAAGGCTCGCCGGACGATGTCTTCTCCGACTCCACCGACGACGACATGACCATCCTGCTCTTCACCGCTGGCACGACGGGCAAGCCCAAAGGAGTGATGCTCCTCCACAAGAACTTCTCCGAGTACGTCACCAACAACGTGACGCCCGTGGACCCCGACGTTGAAGAAAAAAACATCCTCACGGTGCCCTTGTACCACATCGCTGGCATCCAGGCCGTGATGTCGGCCATCTACGGTGGACGAACGCTAGTCATCCAACGCCAGTTCGACCCTGAGGACTGGATGAAACTGGTGCAGACCTACAAGGTGGACCGCGCCATGATGG
>JACQEE010000097.1 GCA_016200725.1 Chloroflexota bacterium | reverse complement strand
GTCACGTCCCGCACGTCGATGCCGTCGATCAGCACGCGGCCCGCGGTCGCGTCATAGAACCTTGGTAGCAGGTGGACGACAGTGCTTTTGCCGCTGCCGGTCGCCCCCAGCAGCGCGATGACCTTCCCCGGTTCGGCCTCGAACGTAATGTTGCGCAGCACGGGAGACGCAGCATTGTAGGAGAACGATACGTTCTCCATCGTCACGCGTCCGCGGACACCCTTCAGTTCAATAGCCTCCGGTTTGTCATGCACTGGCGACTCGGCATCCAGGATTTCGAAGATGCGCTGGCTTGACGAAACCGCGCGGGCGCTTAAGTTGATCATCCAGCCCATCATCCGCACCGGCATGTTGATCAGTGCGAGATAGACGATGAACTGGGTCAATTCACCTGTCGTCATGTTGCCGTTGAGTACCTGCCTGCCGCCCAGCCAAAGGATGACCGCGGTCATTGCGGTGAACGCGAAGGTGATGAACGGCGTGTTCCGCGCCTGCAAGTACGCCGCCTCAAGTTGGTCGATGTTGAGATCCTTCGACTTGGCGGCAAACTTCGACTGCTCGTAATCGATCCGGTTGAATACCTTCACGACCTTGATGCCTGTGAGGCTCTCCTGAAGGATGGTGCTCAACTCTGCCGTGTGGTCCTGTGCCCGGTTCCACACGAGGCGCAACTGGGCGCTGATCGATTTCGCCCTGGCAACTACGATGGGGATGAACCCCATGCTCACCAGCGCCAGCCACCAGTTGGTCATGGCCATCGCAGCCGTGACGCCGATGATGAGCAGGAACATGTAGTAGAGACGGAATATCCCTAGGCTGATGAACCAGCGAACGTTCTCCACGTCCGCCGTTGCCCGCGACATGAGATGGCCGGTCTGCTGTTTGTCGTGATAGGCGAAACTCATCCGCTGCAAGTGGTCATACAGCGCATTGCGGATCCGATAGGCCACGTACTGCGCCAGCGCCTCGCGCAAGTAGTTCTCGAAAAAGGCGAACACTGCTCGCACGAGCGCGATGCTAATGATTGCCAGCCCGGCATAGATCAGGTAGCTAAGGTGTCCCTGCCGGACAACTTTGTCCACAGCGTTGCCCAGGATTTTCGGCAGTACCAGGTACAGCAGCGACGACCCCGTCGATGCCACGAAAGCCAGTGCCACGAGCCGCCTGTACGGCCGCATGAACCCAAGAACGCGAAGGAGCATCGGCATGGTGTGGATAGAAGCCGCTCAAGGCCCAAGTGAACAGTGCAAGTCGATGATATTCACCAGCGGCTAGCATTCATTTATATCAGGGAAAGGGGATGCAGTGCAAGGATTGCGGCCTTGCGGAACCGGCGGGCCAGTTGTGGGCTCTTGACTGCACGTAGTGCGACTTGTAATATGCTCACTGTCCTCAACTTCGTATATGCTAAGTGTGGAGCTTCGTGTACACTGTATTTGCCGTAGCGCTGCGAACTCAAGGAGCTAAGATGAACCGGACAGCACTGCCCTCTCTCCGTCCTGCCGCCGTTCTGTCAGTTCTCTTTGCAGTCCTGATGGTGCTCGCGGTTGCCTGCGGGAGCGGTGCAAGTACACCGGCTGCTACACACTCCCCGGCGGACAATCTGCGAGAGGCGCGTGGAAACGTGGTCAAAGCGTCCAACGCGCTGGCGGCCAACGACATGGCAGGGGCGAAGGCGGGCCTCGAGGTCTTCGACGGAGAGAACGGGGACTGGGGCCGCATCGAGGACTCGATCCGCGAGAAGTCCCTCGATCACTACACTGCGATAGAGGCCGCGATTAGCCAAGCGAAGGATGCCTTGCTACGTCCCGCGAATCCAAATCTCGTGCAGGCCAGAGATGCGATTACCAAACTGCTCGCGGCGATCGATGCGGCAATCCCTGTACTGAAGTGACCTGCGATCCGCAAAGAAAGCAACCATGATCCGCAGTCTTCTGCGCACGTTCTTACCCGTCCTTGGGATCGCCGCGCTCGTTGCAGCGGTACTGGCACCCTCTGTCGTCGTTGCCCAAGACGTCGGCCAGACTCCTGCGCAGCAATTGGCGCACCTGGCCCAGTATATCGACGACGCCTCAGCGCGTCTGACGGCTGGCGACATTCCTGGAGCGAGGAGTGCCTACCAGGCCTTCGCGGACGGCTGGCCCAAGATCGAGGACGGCATCCGCGCGCAATCGCGCGACGCCTACCGCGCCATCGAGGACGCCATGGGCGACGCGAGATATGCCATCAACGTCTCGCCGTTCGACCCCGCCCCTGCTTCGGCCGCCTTGTCGCGCCTGAAGAACGAGGCCCAGGACTTCATCGAGGGGCGTTCAATGGCACAGTCCGCGCCGGCATCGAGCGGCAAAGTCACCGTGCAGACGCTCGTCGGTCGCCTTGATCGCGCCACGGCGGACCTGAATGCTGGGCGAGCGGCTGACGCTGCGGCGGAAATCAGCGGTTTCCGGCGCGATTGGCTCGAAGTTGAGGTGCTCATCAAGGGCAAATCGCAAGGCGTCTACATCGGTACCGAGAACAACATGGCGGTGGCCGCTGCGCAGTTGGGCGGTGATCGCCCCGATATAGACGGCGCGCGCGCCATCATCCAGCGCATGAAGACCGACCTCGAACCCTATGCCGGGGCTGACCTTCGCTACACCACCTACGACGCCATGATCATCATCCTGCGGGAGGGTCTGGAGGCGCTGCTGGTCGTGGCCGCGCTCCTCACATTCCTCAAACGCTCTGGCAACGCCGACAAGACGCGCTGGATCTGGGGCGGGGGCGCAATCGGCGTGCTCGCCAGCATGGTTGTCGCCGTGATCACAGACGACCGCGGCGATCGCTCGGAACAGCCTGTTTTCGCTCGCGCTGATCGCCTTCTTGGCCGTCTTTCGCGAGGGCGCGGAGACTGTGATTTTCTACATCGGAATCGCCCCCTCGATCTCGACAGGCAGTCTGCTCGGGGGTATTGGAATCGGACTTGGCGCGCTCGTCGCCATTGGCGTAGCGGTGTTGCTCTTTGGCGTTCGCCTGCCCATCCGGCCATTCTTTCTTGTGGCGGGCCTGCTCGTCTTCTACCTCGCGTTCAAGTTTATCGGCACCGGCGTCCACGCACTCCAGGTTGCGGGCAAGGTTGCTGCCACCCCTGGCTCGCATCTGCCAACAAACGACGTCTTCGGGCTTTACCCCACTTGGGAGACTACTGCGCCGCAGATCGGCCTCGCGGCGGCGGCGCTGCTTTACTTCCTGGCACCCCGGCTACGGCAGTGGCTCTCCCGCCAACGTCCCGCGCGTCCCGGCACATCTACGGGTGGCGATGGAGAGGTACGGCCAGCGGCTTCAGGCTAACTGCCTAGGCTTGGCTAGAACGCAATCCTATACAACCGCGAGCAGTTGTCCCACAGGATCTTTCGCTTGTTGTCAAGCGTCAGTCCCGGCAACCGCACGAACTTTTCTGTCGCCTTCGGGTATGCCGAGTCGTCGTGCGGCCAGTCGCTTGAGAACACCAGGTTGTCGTCCCCGAGCGCCTCGATCACTTGGCGAACGAGCCCCTCGCTCGGGTCCACTGATAAGTAGCAGTGCCGCTTGAAGTAGTCGATAGGTTTGCCCTGTAGCCGCACCCGCTCGCCCGGCCCGAACTTCTCCCACTCTTCGTCCAAGCGCCAGAGCCACCACGGCGCCCACGAGCAGTTACCTTCGAGAAAGGCTGCTTGTAACTTCGGGAACCGCTCGAATACGCCGCCAACGATCATCGCTCCGAGCGACAACAGCAACTCCACCGGATGCGACGACGCGTGCGCCAGCGTCAGGTTTTCGAGGTAGCGCGTCGAAATGTGGTCCTGGTACGCCGCGTGGATGCCATGAAACGTCACCGGGACATTGAGTTCTCCGAGCGCCGCCCACAGCGGGTCGTAGTGTGGGTCGTACAGTTGCCGGTGCTCCACCGGGTTCGACGGCAACACAACCGCAACCATCTTCAGCTTCTCGACTGCGTACCGGGCCTCTTCGACTGCCTTCGCCACGTCCTGAAGCGGTAGTGCCGCAGCGCCCTTTAGTTTGAATGTGTCCGCGCTGCAATAATCAGCGAGCCAGCGGTTGAAGGCCCGGCACATCGCCGCCGATAGATCGCTGTCCATCCCATCGATGGCGATGACGTGGCTTCCCAGCGTGCGGAAGCACACCGCCATGTCGATGCCCTCGATGGCCATGGCCTTGATCTGCGACTGCGCGTTGTAGCCCTGGGCGCGCGCCTCCGCGTACCGCTCGCCCTGCGCTGCCGCCCGCTGGTACCGCGAGGCATTCTGCGCGCGCCGCGCTGGGTGGTCGCTGTACGCCGGAAACGCTCGTCCTTCCGATGCCCACGCGGTGAGTCCCGAAGGGAACTGCTGCCGCCGTGGAGCCCGCTCCCGATACCGCGCATCCATGTACTGGAGCCACAGGTCGTGCGGCTCCATCACATGCATATCGCTATCGAGAACGATCAGCCCTTCTTTAGCCATGACCTATTCTGTCATGCTCGAGCGAAGCATCCCTCTGGGATCCGGGACGCCGCGCGTACGAAGTGCGACTAGATATGGTTCGGGCCTGCCGACGGGGAAAGCTTTGTCCGATCACAGCCCCTTCAAAAACTCCCGCACGGCCTTTTCGAATGCGACAGGGTTGTCCCCCGGCACCAAGTGTCCAGCCTTCGGAATCCCATGAACTCGCCGCCGCGATCACGCCGGATCCCGCGACGCCGATCATGCTTCCACGTCCATCGGCCATCGGACAACTGCTTCAAATTATTTACCAGGCTCCCGCGTATCTGCCGCTCGTCGCGGAACGGGTTGTAGCGCTTTACACGCTCCACGAGCCAGTCGAACGACTCGAACACCTCGGTGTCCTCGAGAAACTCTTGGATGCGCTTGCGACCCTCTACCTGGATGTCCGGCCCCACGTCTACGATGACCAGCGCCTTCACCTTCTTCGGGTGCTTGGCCGCGAAGCCGTACGAGTTGCGCCCACCCATCGAGAGGCCTTGCAGGTTGAACTTGTCGAAGCCGATCTTGTCCGTGAAGCCGTCAATGTCCTCGACGTGCGCCTCAGCGCTATAGTCACCATCGTCGACCCAGTCCGTGTCGCCGTGCCCCCGTTGGTCTACCGCCACGATGTGATAGTTGTCGCGCATCGCCAACGCGAAGAAGTCCCACATATGCGCCGTCTGCGCCCCCCCGTGCAGCAGCAGGTATTTCGGCTTGCCGTGGTTCCCCCAGTCCAGGTAGTGCATCTTGATCTTGCCTACCTTGACGTGCTTGTCCTCTGGCAGCACTTCTTTCGAGAACTTGATGCCTGCGACCCGCGCCGCCTCGAAGAGCGGCATGCCGCCAAGCTGCTTCCGCAGAGACTCCGTGGTCATGGTGTACTCGCTTTCAGTGCGGGCCCCGATTAATCGGGGTCCCGTCCGCTTGATCTTCAGCGCGTTCGTTTCTTCAAATAGTACTGCGTTACGTTGACGCAGATGTATCCCAACACGAAGACAAGCATCCCCCATCGCACGTCTTGCGTTGCAACCATCACTGCAAACGCGGCTACGAGGGACGCGCCAATACTGGTCCATCGCTCGCGGCGCGTAAACGGGTTCTGAAAAGGGTCGCGGGGCTTGTCCGGTGGGGACATTACCGGTCTCGCATCGACTTGAGGATATCGACATTTTTCTTGTCCGGCCCGTTGTTGTCGAAGCCGGGCACTTCGAGCAGGAACGGCACATCCTTGAATGCCGGGTGCCGCATGATGTTCTCGAAGCCGGCCAGTCCGATGTGACCCTCGCCAATGTTCGCATGACGGTCAAGGCCGCCCAGCAAGGGGCACTTCGAGTCGTTCGCGTGTACCGCCACAAGTTTCTTCAGACCGATCTCACGATCGAACTCGTCCATCGCGGCGTTCAGCCCAACCTTTGTCGCCACGTTGTACCCATTCGCGAACGAGTGCTGCGTGTCGAGGCACACCTTCACCCGGTCGCTGCCTAGCGCCTTGATGAGCGTCCCGATCTCTGCGAACGACGCGCCGATGCTGTTCCCCATGCCCGCGCTGTTCTCGATGATCAGCGATGGCCCCGGCGGCGCTGCCTCGAGTACCTCGGTCAGGTGCTTTACCACCTGCGGCACGATCGTCTCGAAACCGTGGCCCTTGTGACTGCCGACGTGAAAGATCGTGCCTGCGCCGTCTAGCGTGGCGGCTACTTGCTGGTAGCCGATGAGCGACTGCACGCCTTTGGCGCGTAGTTCGGGGTTTGGCGACCCGAGATTGATGAGATAGACGCCGTGAAAGAACGTCGGCCCAATGCCGTGCTCCTTCGCCTTCGCCTTGTACGCGTCGCGGTCCTTCTGTGGGTGGTCTTTGATATGCCAGTTCGTCGGCCCTGACGCGAACATCTGCACGGCCTCCGCGCCAATCTCCATGACGCGGTCGACTGCCTTGTCGATGCTGCCCGACGACGACACGTGAGCGCCGATCCGCACTGCGCACCTCGACAGATTTGGTCACGACTCGCTATGGTAGCACGTTGAATCTGAATACCAACCTGTGTGATCCTAAGCGAAGCCGAAGGATCTCTTTGGGCCGGTGGAGCCGGGTTTTCTCTCACCCCTTCCCTCCCAGGGAAGGGGCAGGGGTTAGGTCACTCCGGCTCCTTCCACTTCGGCTTACGCTTCTCCGCGAATGCCCGCGGCCCCTCGATTTGGTCCGGGTGGCCCGATAACTCGCGCGTCACGCGCATCACCGCATCATGCGCGCCCCTCAGCGAGCCCTCTTCCAGCGCCGCCCACAGCGCCTTCTTGGCGACCCGCAGCGCCGCCGGCGAGTTGTTGCTCATGATCGTGGCGATTTCTTTCGCCCGGTCCACCAGCGGCTTGTCCGACACGACCTCGGTCACGATGCCCAACTCATACGCGCGCTGCGCGCTCAGCCGCTCGCCCGGCCCCATCAGTGCCATGCGCATCACCGAGTGGAACGGCACCCACTTCGTCCACGCTGCCTGGCCTACGAGCGCCACGATTCCCACGGCAACACCCGGATTGAAGAACTGCGCCGTCGATGCGGCGATCGAAATGTCGCAGTCGCTGACGAACATCAACCCGCCGCCGCCGACGAGTCCATTTACTGCGCAGATCACTGGCTTCGAGACCTTGTTCTGCCACGGCGTCGCCAGTATTGGTTTGGACGCCTGTGGCGCTCCGCCGCTCTTCTGGTTCCGCTCCGCCGTATCCTTCACGTCGACGCCCGTGCAGAAGGCCCGGTCGCCCGCCGCCGTTACGATGCCCACCCGCACGCTCTTGTCCTTCTCAAAGTCCGCCCAGTACTGGGGCAGCACGTCGCTCCAGTAGTGCAGCGGCAGCGCGTTCATCCGGTGCGGCCGGTTCAACGTGATGACCGCGATGCCGTCCTTCTTCTCGTAGAGGATGTCTTCGACGAACATGGCGCTCCTTCTTGTCCTAACTGAAGCGCCGCCAGTCTAAGGAGGCATATTGGGGGTGTCAACGAGAGGAACGGCTGTAACAGAAGGTCCCACTCTGTCATTTGCCCCTTGACTATGTCGGTATAATAAACGTACATGGATAGCTTCCATCGACGCAAAACCCGGCGAGCAACACATGCGTTGGGTTATATGTTGCGCAAAACCACGACAAACCCCGTGACTCGCTTCTGTCGATGCCTCGTTTGACCATGCCTTTACCGCGACTCCACCGTCGGCACACAGACCCGTAACCGGCCGCACACCGGCCCATTAGACACGTTCATTTCACGACAATTACCACGACAACCCGCGACCGAAACGAGCCAAGTTGAGCATCGGTTTGACGGCAGAGGTTCTCATTACCCCGTTCTTTCGGCGAAATGGTATTGACACAGAGCGGAGGTACCGCTACCGTTGCCGAATCCGCGAAGATACATCAACGTATGACGCGGAAGGAGGAGCGATAGTGTCAAGACAACTGTTGAAACGGATGACGCTGTTCGTGTCGCTTGTTGCTGCTTTTGTGATGGTGATCGCAGCCTGCGGCAGTTCAGAGAACACGCCAACACCCAAGCCCACGACGGCGCCGCAGCCATCGGCGACGGCTGCGCCTCAAGCGAGCGCCACGACCGCGCCGGCAACGGCGACCAGGCCCGCGGCGACGGCGACCAACGCGCCGCCAAGCGCCACGCCTGCTCCGACGCCCACCCCGGCCCCGACGGCCACCCAGGCTGCCCAGGTCAAGACCGGTGGCGTTCTCAGAGCGCGTGACATCGTCGCTTGGCAGAACTGGGACTCGTGGAGCCTGTTCGGCGGCTTCGCGTTGTTGATCACCGAGAACATGCACAGCAATCTGATGCATCCGAAGGTGGACGACCCCACCGTGATGCTGCCTGATCTCGCCACCTCATGGAGCGCGTCATCGGATGGTCTGACCTATACGCTCAAGATCCGTCCCGGTGTGAAGTGGACCGATGGTAAAGACTTCACCGCCGCCGACGTCGTTTGGAACTTCCAGCGGGGGATGACTCCGCCCGATCCGTTGACGACACACAACCTCCGCAGGGTGGCGGTCATTAACACGATCACTGCCCCCGATGCAGCCACGGTCGTGATTACGCTGAAGCGCGCCAGCGCCTCATTCGCAGCAAACCTCGGCGGCGCTTCGATGCTGATGTACGCCCCTCAGGGGCCTGCGCCGGCATCCATGGAAAACGTCGTCGGCACCGGCCCCTTCAAGTTCTCCAAGTTTGATAAGGCCGCCGGCCAACTCGACCTCGTCAGGAATCCCGGCTACTACCAGAAGGACGAGGCAGGCCGCGCCCTGCCGTACACTGATGGCCTGAGCATCTTCACCATTGGTGACGCCACCGCGGCGAAGGCAGCCCTGACCTCGGGCAAACTCGACTGCGGCTGCGAGTACGACCACGACTACGTCACCGCAGCCATCGCTGACCTCAAGAAGCAGGGGATCAGGACGTACACCTCCCTTGCCGACCAGTTCTTCCTCGAGTTCAACACCACCAAGGCCCCGTTCGACAAGCTGGAAGTACGCAGAGCCTTCAGCGAATTGCTTGATCGCCGCTCACTCGCTCCCATTCCCAGGAGCCAGGGCGACGCGGCGCGCTTCCCGCCAAATTTCATGAAGCCCTCCAACC
This sequence comes from Chloroflexota bacterium, assembly GCA_016200725.1. The sequence goes on along the minus strand of JACQEE010000097.1, from coordinate 4,342 downwards.
TTGGCGGTCAATGGGGCCTCCCTGAGAGCGAGCTGCTCCAGATGCCGGGCTTCCGCGACTACGCCGCGGACAAAGCTGACGCGCTGAACCTATTGAAGACGGCCGGCATCGACCTCGCAAGCCTGAACATCCAGTTCTTGGGGATCCTGAACCCCAACGTCGATCCGTATCACACTGCCGCCGAGAACCTCTTGGTCAACGCTGGCGCAAAGTCATTGACGTACGTGCAGAAGGCCAGCGGTACATTGCAGACGGATCTCGCCGCCAAGGGCTGGAACATCACCATGACCAACGGCGGCACGGGCATCGACGACCCCGATGACAACTTCATGAATTTCTTCACAGGGAACGGACCTGCCAACTACGCCAAACTCGACTTTGGTATCGACGCACTGGCTACGCAAGAGGATTCGACCCTCGACCCGGCAAAGCGCCGCGACATCATCTGGACGATCATGCGCAAGCTGATCAACGACGCGACTGCCATCCCGGCGGTCTACCAGGTCGATGGCTTCGCCACGCAGGCTAACATCGAGGGCTACGTCCCGCCCTTCCTGTCCACCGGCCCGCAGTTCCGACTGGAGCGTCTCTGGATCAATAAGTAACGCTGGCCGGACATCAGGCGAGAGCAACGAGGCCCGTCCCGGTCACCGGGACGGGCCTCCGCTTTTGTAGGAATCCTCTTCGCATAGCCGTGGCATTCAAATGAAGTTGCGCAAAGCAGTCCTACGCGATCTGAAGCCGATAGGCGCGTTGATTCGCGGCTACGAATTCACCAGCGCTGGCTCAGGGCAACTCCTTGAAGTTCCTCGGGCTGAGCTCGAGCGAGCCATCCGCGACGGCCGCTTCTTCGTCGCCGACGAAGAGGGCGTAATCGCCGGCTGCGTGCAACTTGCCGAGTACGACGGCATCGCGGAACTGCGGACTCTCGCCGTGAGCGGCGACCACCAGGGAAAAGGCATCGGCAGCGCTCTCATTGGGCAATGCAAAGCCGCAGCGCTGGTTCGCGGGTACCGTGTACTCTACTCACTCACGCAGGCCCAGAACTTTGCGCTCTTCGAACGCAATGGCTTTCAAAAGACAGACAAGCCTTCCGAGAAACTGATGAAGGACTGCGCCGTCTGTCCGATCAAGCAGATGTGCAACGAGACTGCCTTCGTCGTGACGCTCTGAGCCATGACCACACCGCCATTCAGCCTCCGCGATGCCATAGAGGCCGATCTCCCGGCTGTCGTCGCCATCTACAACACGGCTGTGCTCGAGCGTATCTCCACCGCTGATACCGAGCCGGTGACCGTTCAGCAGCGCCGTGCCTGGTTCCGCGCCCACGATGCCAAGCGCCGTCCGATCTGGGTGGCCGAGGCTGGTGGCCTGGTCGTCGGCTGGCTTAGCCTCCAGGACTTCCACGAGCGGGTCGCTTACAGCCACACTGTCGAAGTGAGCGTCTACGTCGCGAAAGACTGGCGCCGCCGTGGAGTCGCCTGGGACCTCATGGAGAAGGCTATCGAGTTCGCGCCACCTGCCGGCATCCGTACCATCGTCGCGCTCGTCTTCGCTCATAATGCTCCCAGTGTCGGCTTCTTCGAAGGCGTGGGCTTCCAGCGCTGGGCCCATCTGCCGCGTATCGCCGAAATCGACGGGGTCGAGCGCGACCTCCTCGTCTTTGGCCTGCGCCTCGATCTCGCCAAGCCACTCCGTACCTCGGCTGCCTAAGCCACCGCTGCGTTTGACGCACTGTAGACACAGGCTTATAGTTGCCTTACATAGCGGGAGCTTGGGTGTCCAGGCTGAGAGGCCCCGATTCATCGGGGCGACCGCACGAACCTGATCCGGGTAATGCCGGCGCAGGGAATGCCCTCACAAACGACACCGCTCCCCGAGCGGTGTTTTCTTTTGTCCGCTCGCAAGGGGGTCGCATGGGAAACGAGTTGGTTATCGCAGGCAGGCGCTTTAGTTCGCGGCTGATCGTCGGTACGGGCAAGTACCGCACGAGCGACGAGATGGTTCAGGCCATCGAGGCCTCCGGCGCCGACATGGTCACCGTGGCGCTCAAACGCATCGACTTCTCGAAGGGCGAGAAGACCATTCTCGATCACATTGACTGGAGCAAGTACGCCATCCTGCCCAACACCGCTGGGTGCCGTACCGTCGACGAGGCTCTCTATACAGCGCGCCTCGCGCGCAGCATGGGCCTCTCCGACTGGATCAAGTTGGAAGTGATCCCAGACGCGAAGTACCTGCTTCCCGACCCCGTCGGCACGCTCGAAGCGGCCAAGGTTCTCGTCAAGGAAGGGTTCATCGTTCTGCCCTACATCAACACCGATCCGGTGCTCGCTAAGCGCCTCGAAGAAGTCGGCACGGCGACGGTTATGCCGCTCGCTTCGCCGATTGGCTCGGGCCAAGGCCTGGTCAATTTCGAGCAGGTCAAGATCATCATCGAGCAGGCCCGCGTACCCGTCGTTGTGGATGCTGGCATCGGTGCGCCCTCCGACGCCGCGCTTGCGATGGAGATCGGCGCCGATGCCGTTCTTGTCAACAGCGCGATCGCCCTCGCTCAGGATCCGGTGATGATGGCCGAGGCCATCCGCGATGGCGTCCGCGCCGGGCGCAAGGCGTTCGAGGCAGGGCGCATGCCCGTCCGCGCCTACGCCTCTGCGAGCAGTCCACAGGAGAACATCCCCGCATGGTCGCTGCGAAACTAGCACTGCCGCATCCCATCCTCTGCCTGGTCACCGACCGCGGGCTTTGCCGCGACCTCGACGACTTGGCCAGCCGTGTTGTCGCTGCCGTCGATGGCGGCGTCAACATGGTGCAGGTGCGCGAGAAGGGCCTCGATGGCAAGCCGTTGCTACTCCTCACCGAGCGCGTTATCCAGCGAGTCGCTGGTCGTGCCCTCGTCCTTGTCAATGACCGTGTCGACGTGGCGATGGCTACGGGGGCCGGCATCCATCTTCCGGAAGCGTCCTTACCTGTGGCCGAAGTGCGACGCATGGCAGGCGAGCATGTCGCCCTCGGGCGCTCGGTGCATAGCCTTGATGCCGCCCTTCAGGCCGAAGGCGATGGCGCCGATTACCTCATCGCCGGCACCATGTTCGCGACGCGTTCTCACCCCGGTGAATCTCTCGAAGGCCCAGCGCTGATGCGTCGTATCGCCGACAGTGTCCGCATCCCCGTGCTTGGCATCGGCGGCATTGGCGATCGCAATGCCGTCCAGGTAATAGCGTCCGGCGCGTCTGGAGTGGCTGTCATCTCCAGCATCCTTGCCACGAGCGATCCGAGCGAGGCTGCCAGTCGCCTTCGCCGTGCCCTTACGCAGAGAGAATCGGCAGGCGTCCGATGACGCGACTCGCCATGATTGCTCTTACCGTGAACGGGAAGCCCGAGCACCTTGAAGAGGGTACACTGCTCATGGTTTATCTCGGGCGCCGTGGCCTGCTCGGAGGCCGTCGCATCGCCATCGGCTACAACGGCGAGGTTGTGCACAAGGATCACTGGCCGGACGTCACCCTCCGGCAAAGCGACGTCCTCGATATCGTCCACATGGTTGGTGGTGGATAGGCATGTCCAACACGTCCGATGTCATCGTGGTCGGCGGCGGCGTGATCGGCACAGCTATTGCTTACGCGCTTGCCAAGGAGAAACTCAAAGTCGCGCTCCTCGAGCAACACGACCTCTGCTCCGGCGCTACCTACGCCTCTGCGGGCATGGTTGCGCCCCTATCGGATAGCCCTGTCGGCCATCCCTCGCTCGATCTCGGCATTCGTTCCTACCGCATGTACGACTCCTGGATCAAGGAGATCGAAGAGGCTGGCGGCTTCTTCGTGGACTACCTGCGCTCAGGCATCCTCCGTGTCGCCGTGACCGAGGAGGATGAGCGCGAACTGAAAGCGCTGAGTGGTCGCGCCGCTGAGATCGGCCTGAACGCGCAGTGGCTTGATCCCAAGGAGGCGCGCGACGTCGAGCCGCTCCTCTCGCCTTCGATCCGCGGCGCATCCTGGTCGCCCGATGAGCCGCAACTGCACCCGTCTCGCTACGTGGAGACGCTTCGCCGCGCCGCGCTCGCGCACGGAGCAGTGATCCGCGAGCAGGCCCAGGTTGTCGCGCTCCAGCGCAATGGCTCTAAGGTCACGGGCGTCCGCACGGCTACCGAGTCCTTCAGCGCTGCCACTGTCATTCTCGCGATGGGATCTTGGACCGCCAATGCGGGCAACTGGCTCGGTACGGCTGTCCCCGTTCACCCCTTGCGTGGCCAGATGGTCTATGTGAACGCTCTGCCGCAACCGCTTCGACATACGATCATGCACGGCGACACCTATGCTGTTCCCAAGGCTGACGGCACACC
>JACQEE010000095.1 GCA_016200725.1 Chloroflexota bacterium | reverse complement strand
GTGATGCTCGTGCTCGTCATCGTGAGCGTGGGCGGCTATCTCGCCTACTACTACGTCGCCTCGTACCGCTCGCCGCTCGAGTTCGCTGTGCTGCGCGCGCTGGGGTTCACCGGTCGCCAATTGCTCGCGTTGCAGGCGCTGGTGCATGCCTTCATCATCACCGGCGCGGTACTGCTCGGCGCGTGGATCGGCATCCGCACGCACTCGGTCACGATCACCTACCTCGAGCACACGGACCGGGGACGAGCGGTCCAGCCGCCATTCGCGCCGCAGACGGACTGGAGCGGCGTGGGCATCGTGCTTGGCGTTTCAGCCCTGGCGCTGGTGATCATCGCGCTGGCGGCGATGTGGTCGTTCAACAAGACGCCAGTCTGGCGCGCGCTTCGGCGAGGTGAGGGATGAGCATCGCGCGCTTCCTTTCCCTCTGGCCGCTGGCGCTGCGCCGAGCGGCGTCGCGCTGGCGGTTGCTCGTGCCGCTGCTCATCGGCTCGGTGCTGGCCGTGGCGCTGCTCTCGAGTACATTCATCTACGGCGACGCCGTGCGCCAACTCGGCCTTGATCACTCCGTCGCCGGGTACAAGCCGCACGACCTCGATATCGATCTCATTGCTTACTACGAGCCGACGGACACGGCTGCCTATCAGACGGTGAAGAACGAGATGGACATCGGCATCAACCGCAACGTCGCCTGGTTCGTCGAGGGCACGACGCGCTCGATGGAGAGTTCCACCTTCTTCGTAAACACCTCTGCGGTACCTGGCCAGGAGCTCGATACGTCGCCAGGCACCGTGGCAGGCACGCCCCAGGCGAAGCGCGACCCGCGTCGGCGTGCCTTCGCCTTCTTCCACAGCGGCTTTACCGATCACGTGACGCTCAGCGCCGGGCAACAGCCGGAGGTCGTCAGCGTCGCCCGCGATGGACAGGGCAAGCCGACGTCGCATCCAGAAGTGCCGGTGCTGGTGTTCGACGAGACGGCCCAGCATCAGGGCTTGCAAATTGGCACGAGGCTGCTCGGCGCGCCGCACTGGGAGGATCAGTCGCCCTACTTCGTCGCGCGCGTGGCGGGCATCGTCAAGCGCAACGATCCCGGCGACAGGTACTGGCAGGCTGCGGTCGAGGCATACGCCATCACCAGCCAAGACGATAACTTTATCCCTGTGTACGTTCCAGAGGAGACGTTCATGGGCGCCTTCACGGGTCTCTTCCCCAAGATGCTCACCGACTATGGCTGGGCGCTCAGCGTGAACCCGAAGGCGATCAACGTCCGCAACGTCGACCGTGCGAAGCAGGGTCTCGACCGTCTCGAGGGCCAGTTGCGCAGCCGCATCGGCAGTTTCAACGACCGTACGAGCCTGGGGAGGGTGCTGGCGCAGTTCCAGAAGAAGGACCTGTTCGGTCGGATACCGCTGCTCATCGTCGTGCTGCTCATACTGGCTATCGTCGCGTACTTCTTGCTCATGGTCTCCACGGTGCTAGCCGAGCAGCATCAGGCGGAGGTTGCGCTCTTGCGCTCGCGAGGCGCCGATGGCGGGCAGGTTCTCGCCTTGTATCTCTGGGAGAGCCTCATCATTGCGACGATCGCCTTCTTTGTCGGGCCGCTCATCGCGCTCGGGGCGACGTCGTTGGTCGGCCTGACGCCGGTCTTCTCCGATCTCACGGCAGGGAGCACGCTGCCGGTCAAACTCTCGGTCAACGCCTACGGCCTCGCGCTTGGCGGCGCCGCCATCGCCTTCGCCACTATGCTGCTGCCGACGCTGGCCGGCTGGCGTCTGAACCCGCTCCGCGTGCGCGCTGGGATGGCGAGGCCGCCCGGCCTCTCGTTCTTCACGCGCTACTACATCGACATCTTCGTGGTTCGCGTCGCGCTTGCGGCAGGCATGGCTTGTGCTTGGCCTCTGGCAGATGTCGCGCGACCCTGTGCCGTACACACGGCCCATTCTGCTGCTCATGCTCGCTGGCAGCGTGGCGATGTTCGCCGCGAACTTCGGCGGCACCGTCGACCGCTCGTACCAGGAGCGCGCGCAGTATGCCTCGGGCGGCGATCTACTCGTGCAGGGAACCAGCCTGCAGCACAATGGCCCGTCCGTGACCTTCGACCAACGCTATCAAGACCTGGTTGCGAACCGGAAGTACAGCCCGGCGATGCGCACGGACGCACGGCAGGCGCTGCAGATCTTCACTGAGGGCGACTACAACGTGCTGGCGGTGGACCCCGACCAGTTCACGCAGGCGGCTTGGTATCGCGATGATTTTTCCGGCAAGTCGTTGTCCCGTTTGATGGGCGAGTTGAAGGCGGGTGATCCGCAGCCCTCCGGCTTGCCCGTGCCTCCGGATACAGAGCGCATCGGTGTGTGGGTGAAACCGTCGAATCCGCGTGCCACGCTTGAGGTGCGCATCCGCGTACGCGACGCCAATAACCGGTACAACGACTACTCGCTCGGGCGCATGAACTCCGGCGACTGGCAGTACATGGAGACGTCACTCGTGCCGCCGAACACGCGCGTCTTCCAGCCGAAGGCGCCACTCACGCTCATCTCACTGTCCATCCGCCAGCCAGCGGGGCCGCAACTGCAGGCCGGCGCCATCTACCTCGACGACCTCCAGGCCCTGGCCGGTACGAACGTCACTATGCTCGACCCCTTCGACGTCGAGGCCAAGGCTGACTCCATCGAGGTGCTCAACGACACGCCGGGCGCTTCCGGAGATAGTTTCGAGACGAGCACCACGCAGGCACGAACGCCGGGCGGCACATCGGGTGCGTTCATCTGGGGCTCCGGCTCGTCGGCAGCCGCTCGAGGGATATTGCTTGGTCGTCCTACCGGGGACGTCACTCCGCTGCCTGCAGTAGCGAGCCGATCGGCGCTGGAGAAACTGGGCGCGCAGAAAGGCGACAAGATCAGCCTCTCGATCAATACCCACGTCGTACCAGTGAAGGTGATCGAAACTGCCGAC
>JACQEE010000094.1 GCA_016200725.1 Chloroflexota bacterium | reverse complement strand
CGGTACCGGCTTGACTGTCTTCTACGGCCAGATGGAGATCTTCTCCAATCTGGCTTTTGAGGTCGTTGAACAGTCGCACATAGGCATCATCGGGCCGAACGGCGGCGGCAAGACGTCGCTGCTGCGCATCATGGTGGGCGAGCAGGAGCCTGACGCCGGGCAGGTGCACCGGTCGCGCACGCTGCGCATCGGGTACGTGCCCCAGGTTCCCCCTGCCACCTTCGACGGCACGCTCGCAGACGAGATCAGAACGGCCTTCGATGACCTCAAGCGGTTGGAGGAGAAGGTCGAACGCGCCGCAGCGGGAATTGAGTCGGCAAGCGCCACCGACCGGCCACAGGCTGAGGCGCGGTACGCGGCCTTGTTCCAGGACTTTGACACTCGCGGCGGTTACACCTATGAAGAGCGGATGGACCGCACAGTCTCGGGACTGGGCCTCTCTGCGGCTTCGCTCCAGACGCCCGTCGGCAAGGCCAGCGGCGGAGAGCGGACGCGCGCGGCGATGGCGAAAGCGCTGCTGGCCGATCCTGATGTGCTGATCTTGGACGAGCCGACCAACCATCTCGACCTGGCCGGCCTTGCATGGCTGGAACAACTCTTGAGCCGAGCGAACTTTGCCTTCGTGGTCGTCTCACACGACCGGTACTTCCTGGACCGCGTGGTGAACCAGATCTGGGAAATCGACCACGGAAGGCTGCTGAGTTTCCCGGGGAATTACGCGAAATACCGGGTCCTGAAGGCGGAGATGGAACTCTCCCAACGAAGGGACTTCGAGAAACAGCAGAAGTACATCGCCAAAGAGGAGTCGTTCATCCGGCGCTACGGCGCAGGGCAGCGAGCGCAAGAGGCGCAAGGACGAGCGACGCGCCTCGCACGCCTGGAGCGCCTCGACGACGTGGCCGAGCAAGCAGACGTCGTGCTGGCGACGGCCTTGGCGACGCGCACGGCTCGTACGGTGGTGCGCACCGAGAACCTGAAGGTCGGTTTCGTCGAAAACGGGCAGCGCGTACAGCTGCTCGCAGTTCCCGACCTCAACCTGGAACGGGGATCACGAGTCGCCGTCATCGGGAGCAACGGGGCCGGGAAGACGACGCTCATCAAGACCCTGCTCGGCGTGATGCCACCGCTCGACGGGACCGTCGCCTGGGGTGGGAGCGTCAAGCCAGGGTACTACTGGCAAGGCCTCACCGACCTCCCGGAGCAGTTAACAGTCCTGGATGCACTTATTGAAGTAACGGACAACCTCTCTGCTGCCGAAGGGCGAGCCTACCTGGCGCGATTCCTCTTTCGCGGCGACGACGCATTTCAACGCGTGGGCACGTTGAGCGGCGGGCAGCGCAGCCGCCTAGCGCTGGCACGGTTGATGATTACCCAACCCAATGTGTTGGTCCTGGACGAACCGACTAACCACCTCGACATCCCGAGTAGAGAGGCGTTGGAAGAAGTCCTGGTCGGTTACAACGGCACCCTGATTTTTATTTCCCATGACCGCCAGTTGATCACACTCCTGGCGAAGGACTTGTGGATCGTTGACGCGGGGACGATGGAGACCTTCCGTGGCACGTTCTCCGAGTGGGTGCAACAGAAGGGCCGACCCACGCCCCCAGTCAAAGCCAAGGCATCCCCCAAGATGGTGCCTATTCATAAGCCTCCGCCAGCAAAAAAGAAGGTGACGAAACCCGCGCAGGATATGGAGCAAGTCATCTTCGAACTCGAAGAGAAGATGCAGGAGATCGAACGGCAGTTGCAGCTGGCTTCGGAAGAGCAAGATGTGGCTGCCGTTGCCCGACTCGGCGCAGAGCACCACGCAACGAAGGCTCGCCTCGAGCAGACATGGGCGCAGTGGGGCGGCTAGCGAGCGCTACGAGATCGTTGGCCCTTTGTGCGAGATGCTGACCCGCGACGGGTCAGCATGACAAACGTTAGACCTTTGAGATGAGGTGCTCGCCGAGGTGGTCGAGGCGGCCCAGCAAATCGGGGAGGCCGATCTTGTCGACGCCGGCGCGCATGACGGGGCGGATGAACACGCGCGTGACGCCGGCTTCCTCGAAGCGCTTGACCTCGTCGACCTTGGGCTCGCCGCGGCTGACGATGGTGACGTCGAAGGGAAGACGGTCGCGGCCAACTGACTTGCGCGCCTCGGTGATGCGACGGATAGACTGGCGTACGGAGTCAGGCGTGTGTCCGCCGGTGGCGATCCAGCCATCGCCGTGCGTGCCAGCGCGACGCAGGGCGGCAGGCGTCTCGCCGCCGAACTCGATGGGCGGATGCGGCTTCTGCGCGGGCTTCGGTTCGAACTTCACGGGGCCGAACGAGTAGTGCTTGCCGTGATGCTCGATTACAGGCTCCGTCCAGAGTTTGCGAATGATCTCGACGATCTCGAGGGAGCGCTCGCCGCGGTTGTCCCATCGCTCGCCGACGGCCTCGAACTCCTCCTTGAGCCAGCCGATGCCAACGCCCAAGATGGCACGGCCACTGGAGAGGCGGTCGAGGGTGCAGACGGCGCGGGCGGTCACGAAGGGATTGCGCAGCGGCAGGATGTACACGCCGGTGCCGAGGCGCACTTTGCTCGTGGAGGCGGCGACAAAGGAGAGCAGCACCCACGGGTCCATGAGGGGCGTGTTCGAGGTCACCGGCGGGCGGCCATCCTCGGTGTAGGGGTACGTGGGAGGGATATCAGCGGGGAAGACGAGGTGCTCGGAGACCCAGAGCGACTCGAAGCCGACCTCTTCGGCCTTCTGCGCGATGATGGGGTAGGACTTGATGCCGAGGCCGAAGAATGAGAGGCCGATTTTCATGGGGTCTCGCTCACCTGCTGGAAGCGGAGGGCAGGAACCGGAGAGATTCTTCGCTTCGCTCAGAATGACAGATGGTCAACCGACGCGCAGTTTGATGTTCACACGATCGTCGTAGACCGTGATGGCCTCAACCAGGGCCTCGAGGCCGTTGCGCTTGCAGTCGAGGTCGGTAGTGGTCCATTCGGCAGTCAGTTTATCGATTGCCGCGGCGGCCCGCGCGCCCAGCGCTTCAGTGGAATCCGAGGACTGGCGCTCGAGAGCGGCAAGTTGATCATCGTGGTGACGACGCGCACGAATGAGCGAGAGCGCATGTTTGCGAAGGGCATCGCGGTTGGCTCCGGGCGCGGCGATGGCCTGGAACGTCTGCCGCAAGCGGCGGTCGGCGCTGCGCCGCGACGCCTCGATTTTCGCGCGCTCCTTCGCAAGCGCCTGCGAAGAATGTGCCTTTCGCCCCTTGAGCGTCGCGATTCGCGGCCGTTCCGTCTTCAGGTGGTCCAGCACGGCGGACTCTAAATCGCTGGCGCGCCGCGTGTGGTACTGGCAGATGCTCTGGTTCGTCCGCGACTGACACTGGTAGTAGCGATACTGTTTCTCCGCGCGGGTGCCGTCCTTGCGGCGCGTCCATGCCTGCTTGCGAGTCACGCCGACCATCCGGTTGTTGCAAGCGCCGCAATAGATGAGGCCGGAGAGCACGAAGGGCTCCGCGTGGCCATTCTTGCGTTTGGGCTTGCGCTCGTCGAGGCGAGTCTGCGCCCAGCGAAACATATCAGGAGTGACGATCGCGGGATGGCTGCCGGGCACCTTCATGCCGAATCGCGTATACGTGCCGAGGTAGGCGCGGTTGCGAAGGATGTCACGGATGGTGACCATGCTCCAATTGCGGCCCTTTCGTGTCGCGATGTGCTGCTCGTTGAGGTGGCGCACGATCAAACGGATCCCCATATTCTTCTGCGTGTACAGG
>JACQEE010000084.1 GCA_016200725.1 Chloroflexota bacterium | reverse complement strand
GTCAACGAAGAGATGGTCCGGGCCCGCGCTCCCGGCCTAGTCGGCGCCTCGGGTCTTGGCATGCTCGGCCCGACGTTGATTCAGCTTGGCACCGAAGAGCAGAAGCGGCGCTATCTGCCTAAGATCCTCACCGCCGAAGAGATCTGGTGCCAGGGCTTCTCCGAGCCCAACGCCGGGAGCGATCTCGCGTCGCTGCAGACGCGGGCTGTGCGCGACGGCGATGAGTGGGTGATCAACGGCGTCAAGATCTTCACCAGCGGTGCCCATCGCGCCGACTACTGCTGGCTGGCGGCGCGCACCGACCCGCAGGCGCCCAAGCACAAAGGCGTCTCGATGTTCATCGTCGATCTGAAGTCGCCGGGCATCACCATCCATCCACTGCACACGCTCGCGGACTACCGGACGAACCTGACGTACTGGGAGAACGTGCGCGTCCCGGCGAAGAACCTCGTGGGCGAGGTGAACCGAGGCTGGTACCTGGCTGCCGCTGCTCTAGACTTCGAGCGCGTCGCGCTCTTTCCGTGGGGGCGGCTGGAGTTCGAGTTCGACGAACTGGTGAAGTACTGCAAACAGACCATTCGGAAGGGCAAGCCGCTGAGCAAGCAACCCGAGGTGCGCAAGCGACTCGCCGCGCTGTCGATTGAACTCAGCGCGATGAAACTGCTCAGTGTGCGCACGGCGTGGATCATCGCCGCGGGGCGCATCCCGAATTACGAGGCCTCGATGCTGAAGATGTGGGCGACCGAGTTCCAGCAACACCTCGGCAATGCAGGCATGCAGATCGCTGGGCTCTACGGCCTGCTATGGAAGAAGTCGAAGCATGCAGCGCAGAATGGACTACTGAACTACCGCTATCGCTACGCCGTGATGCCCACGTTCGGCGGCGGATCGAGTGAACTGATGCGCAACATCATCGCCCAGCGCGGCATGGGTCTGCCGCGGTGACCTAACCCCTGCCCCTTCCCTGGGAGGGAAGGGGGAGAGTAAAACGATGCGACTCGAGTGGAACGAGACCCAGGAACTGCTGCGCAAGACCGCGCGCGACTTCTTCGCGCGCGAGTGCCCACCGTCACGGGTCAAAGAGATCGAGCAGACCGAGGCTGGCTACGCGCCGGACCTCTGGAGAAAGATGGCATCGTTGGGCTGGCTCGGCCTACCATTCGCGGAGAAAGACGGTGGCAGCGACGGCGTCATCATGGATGTGATGGCGCTGATGGAAGAGATAGGTCGCGCTGCCTTGCCAAGCCCGTATCTCTCGACCGTCGTGCTGTGTGGCTACCTGCTCTCGGCGGCAGGCACCCCAGCGCAGCGAAAGTTGCTGGCCTTGATTGCTAAGGGCGAGCGCATCGCCGCCCTGGCCATCGTGGAGAGCGACGGATCGTATGCTGCCGAGGATGTGTACGCGAGCGCGAAGGCTTCGGGGGACGGGTACGTGCTGAACGGCACCAAACTGTTCGTCATGGATGGGCACATTGCAGACACATTGATCGTCGTGGCGCGCACTCAGTTCGGCGGCAGCCCTGACTCAGGCCTTTCACTGTTTCTCGCCGATGCCACTGCGCCGGGTATCTCGCGGACGCGACTCAACAGCATGGGAGGCGAGGGCGAGGCGGAGGTGGTCTTCGACGACGTGCGTGTCGGGCGCGATGCATTACTCGGGGAGTTGCACGGCGGGTGGACGCTCGTCAAGGAGGCGCTGCGTCGCGGCGAGTTGGCGCTGTGCGCCTACGCGGCGGGTGGGGCACAGCGATCGCTGGAGATGGCCGTCGAGTATGCCAAGCAGCGCGTGCAGTTTGGCAGGCCCATCGGCTCGTTCCAGGCTATCCAGCACAAGGTCGCGGACATGGTCACGGATGTGGACAACTCGCGGTTCCTTGCCTACTACGCCACGTGGAAACTGGATAGTGGCCAGCCGTGCGCCCTGGAAATCGCCCAGGCCAAGGCCTACATGAGCGACGCCTATCGCCGTGTGACGCGCGAGGCGGCGCAGATCTTTGCCGGCATTGGCTTCGTGGACAACCACGACATCCAACTGTACTGGCGACGCGCGAAGGCCTGCGAAGTCCTCTTTGGCGACACCGACTACCACCTCGAGCGGGTCGCCGAACAGTTGGAGTTGTAAGCGCATGATCGACCGCACCGACCCACGGATGCCCCGCCTCAAAGAACTGATCGAGCAGAAGGCCGTCCTGCGCGGCGAGTTCACCTTAGCCTCCGGTCTGAAGAGCAAGTACTATTTCGATGGCCGGAAGGTGACGCACGACCCCGAGGGCATCGCGCTCATCGGCGCGCTGGTGAACGAAGTGCTCGAGCAGGTGGAGATCGAGGCGGTTGGCGGGCCGGCGACGGCGGCGAACCCCATCGTGACCGCAGTGCAGATCGCGTCGTTCACCAAGATGCAGCGCCCGCTGCAGGGCTTCTACATCCGCGGCGAGCGCAAGTCCCACGGGACGCAGAACCTCATCGAGGGCAACCTGCCGAGGACGAAGGGCGCGCGCGTCGCGATCGTCGAGGACACGGTCTCCACCGGCGGTTCGCTGCTCGCGGCCATCGAGGCGGTCGAGGCGGCGGGCTGCAAGGTGGCGAAGATCGTCGCCCTGGTCGACCGGCGCCAGGGTGGCGGCGATGCGCTGCGGGCGAAAGGCTACGACTACGAGGCCCTCTTCGAGGCGGACTCGAAAGGGAACATCCTGTAGACAAGATAGTGCTGGTAGAAAAGAAAGAGGCGGCCTATCGGCCGCCTCTTTTGCTTATGAAGCGTTTCCGCCTAGATATCGAGGTTCTTGACCTTCTTGGCGAAGGCGTGGATGAAGTCCTTGCGAGGCTTCACCTCTTCGCCCATGAGCGTCTGGAAGACCGTCTCGGCATCGAGAGCGTTTTCGACATCGACCTTGAGCAGCGTGCGAGACTCCGGGTTCATCGTGCTTTCCCACAACTGCTCGGGGTTCATCTCGCCGAGGCCTTTGTAACGCTGGACACTGAGGCCGCGGACGCCGGTCTCGATATACTCGTCGATGGTGCGCAGCAGTTCCTTGACCGACGCGACCTTGCCGATTTCCTTGTCCTTCTTGGCGACGGTGTACTCCGCCTTGTCGAAGAGGGTAGCCAGGGCACCGTAGGCGTCGTAGACGCGCTTGAGGGCGCCGCCCTGGACGAAGCCCGCGTCGAGCGATGCGGGATGCGATTCGCCGTTGCGGACGTTCAGTTTGAGGCCAGCGACCTCATCGCCGAGGATGGCGGCTTCGCGCACCACGCCCGCCTGCTTGAGGTGTTCGGCCAGCGCTTCGACGGCCTTGCGGTCGGAGAAGTTGACGTGTTCGAGTTCCGAGAACTTGATCTTCTCAAGGAATCCGTAGACCAACTCGCGAGAGTAGCCGCGGTCCTGCAACTCGGCCATGAGCGTACGGAGACCATGAAGGGCCTCGATCTGCTTTTCGAGGTCGATCCGGTGCGGGTCATTGAGCAGCGGCAGTTGTTCAGGCGCTGGAGCAACCTTCTTGCCCTTCGCGGCCTTAGGTGCGGGGGCTTTGGCAGTGCCATTGATTTTGGTGGGCGTTGCGCCGTTCATGCTGGGGGCAGCGAAGACGTCCTTGAGCGAGAACTCGAGCAGCACCTGGTCGCGCTCGTCCTCGGTGTAGACCCAGCGAGCGTCGCGGCCGAGAGCCACGCGGTAGAGCGGCGGCTGCGCGATGTACAAGTTCTGCGCGCCGATGAGCGAGTTCATGTGACGGAAGAAAAAGGTCAGAAGCAGCGTGCGGATGTGTGAACCGTCGACGTCGGCGTCGGTCATGATGATGACGCGGTGATAGCGCAGTTTGGCGATGTCGAACGTCTCGCCGATGCCGGTGCCGAGGGCGGTGATGAGGCAGCGGATTTCTTCGTGGCCCAGCATCTTATCGAGGCGGGCCTTCTCCACGTTGAGGATCTTGCCCTTGAGCGGGAGGATGGCCTGGAAGCGGCGATCGCGTCCCATCTTGGCTGAGCCGCCGGCCGATTCGCCCTCGACGATGTAGATCTCGCACTTGCTGGGGTCGCGCTCGGAGCAATCGGCGAGTTTGCCGGGCAGCATGCCGCCTTCCATGGCGGACTTGCGCTGAACGAGGTCGCGGGCCTTGCGCGCAGCCTCGCGGGCGCGGGCTGCGGTGAAGCACTTGTCGATGACGCGGCGAGCGTCGGCCGGGTTCTCATCAAGCCAGGCGGCAAGCGCGTCTCCGACGACCGTCTCGACGTACCCCTTTACCTCAGCGTTGCCGAGTTTGCCTTTCGTCTGCCCCTCGAACTGCGGGTCGGTCAGGCGCACGCTGATAATCGCGGAGAGGCCCTCACGGACGTCTTCGCCCTGGAGATTGCCTACGTCGTCTTTTAGAAGCTTGGCCTTGCGACCGTAGTCGTTGATCACGCGCGTGAGCGCGGAGCGGAAACCAGTCAGATGCGTGCCGCCGTCGCGCGTATTGATGCAGTTGGCGAAACAGAGCACTGTCTCCGCGAAGCCGTCGTTGTATTGCACGGCGACTTCAACGGCGGTGGTCTCGATGGTCTTGGAGACGTAGAAGGGTTTGTCGTGGACGGCCTTGCGGCTGGAGTTCAGGTGCTGGACGAAGGAGGAGACGCCGCCTTCGAAGTAGAACGACATCTCTCGGTCAGCGCGCTCATCGATCAATTGGATCTCGAGGCCCTTGTTGAGATAGGCCATCTCGCGGAAGCGCTGGGTCAGGGTGTTGAAGTCGTACTGCAGATCTGCGGTGAAAATCGTCGGGTCGAACTTAAACGATGAGGTTGTGCCGGTATGATCGCCGACAAGCGGAATGTCCGTCATGGTCGACGTGGGGCGGCCGCGGGAGTATTCCTGGAAAACGCGCCGACCGTCGCGCTGCACCTCGACACGCATCTGGATCGACAGCGCGTTGACGACGTGTGCACCGACGCCGTGGAGGCCTCCGGAGACTTTGTAGCCGCTGCCGCCGAACTTGCCGCCGGCGTGCAGGACCGTCATTGCGGTTTCGAGACCCGTCTTGCCGGTCTGCGGGTGAATGTCGATGGGGATGCCGCGCCCGTTGTCCTGGACGCTGACGGTCTGGTC
The DNA here is from genome assembly GCA_016200725.1 of Chloroflexota bacterium. The sequence continues at coordinate 1,563 of JACQEE010000084.1, read as the reverse complement.
CTTGTGAATGATGACGACGATGCGATCGCATTGGCCGGCCATCGCCTCGTCGACCGAGTTGTCGACGATTTCGTAGACGAGGTGATGGAGGCCGCGCTCATCGGTCGAGCCGATGTACATGCCAGGCCGCTTGCGGACGGCCTCGATGCCTTCAAGGACGGTGATGTCGCGGGAGGTGTAACTGGAGGGAGCGAACTGGGGCCTAGGCTTTTCTACCATAATGTTTGCGTACCGTTCGTTAGGACTTCAACGGGCGGCGTTATGGCTGGCAAAGTGGCACAAGCCATTGTGACTTTAACGTTGCGGCTATTATAGCAGAGACCGGGCAAAAAACAAGGCCAGCGCTAGAAGTAGAGCTGAACCGAGTTTTATTGGTTATCAGAACCTGGTATCAAAAGTCAACCATGATTTAGGCGGAAGTCAATGTCACTTAACTACAATTGTGAGCGATATCTGCTTGGCAGGCGTGGCCGTTGCCTCGAATGGCCGGAAATATTTCATTGCAATGGTCGCTTGGCCGATACGGGTTGCCACGAATGTCCACAGCTCGCTACCGCCACGTCCAGGGATCGGCGTCGACGGCGCGATGTATTCGTTGTTCACTACCTTGACCACCTTTTCATCGATCGCTTGGTTAAGGCCCCACTGATAGCCGGTTGTCCGGTTCGACGACAATGTGATCCGTGCGCGCTGTCCGACCGCGAGGGTGATGGGATCGCCTAGTTGCGACTCGTCGCGGGTGACGTCGGCGAGGTTGCTGAGGGTGGCGGAAGGAGACGTTGTCGCGGGAGCGGTTGCCGGCACAGTAGCATCACTACTCGACGAGCAGCCGGCGATTATGACCACAGTGAAGACGGCGGCGAGAAGTAGATGTGGCGGACGGATGTTCATGCGCTCTCGATTCTACGAATGGAATCACGACCTTCCATGAGACGCAGGTAGTAGTCCATGACCCGCTGGGCCACCTTGTCCCAACTGAAGCCCTTGGAGAATTCGCGGCCGCGAGCGCCCATCGCTTGCCGCAGTTCGGGGTTGTTCGCGAGGCGCACGATGGCGGAGGCCAGCGCGGCATCGTCCTTCGGCGGCACGAGGAGACCCTGGTCGCCGTCGCGCACGAGCGTTGCGTAGCCCGGGATGTTGGAGGCGATTACCGGTTTGCCTGCCGCCATAGCTTCCAGCAGCACGATGCCGAAACTTTCGTGGCCGATGGCCGGCGAACAGAAGATATCGGCGGTGCGGTAGTAACGCGGAAGGTCGGCATAGGACACGGGGCCGACGAACTCCACATCCTTCATCATTCTCTCGCCAAGAATCGACGTGGAGGGCGGGTCCAGTTTTCCCGGGCCTACAACGATGAGCCGCAGTTGTGGGTACTCCCACTTCAATGTGGCGTAGGCTGAAAGCAGGTAACGCAGGCCCTTGCGCTTCTCCATGCGGCCCGTGAAGAGGATCACGAGCCGGTCCTTCGGCAGGCCGAACTTCGCGCGCGCGTCGATCTGCTGCTCGGCGTCGAAGAGCTCGAGGTCGATGCCGTTGGCGATCACCTCGACGTGGCGGCGCACG
>JACQEE010000076.1 GCA_016200725.1 Chloroflexota bacterium | reverse complement strand
CACCGAAGACCAGTGGTTCAAACAATGGGTGCAGGCGCGGTTGGACTGGTGGACGAGCCTGGGACTCCGCCGCGAGAACCTGCGGGTGCGGGCTCACGATAAGGCTGAGTTAGCCCACTACTCGAAGGGCACCAGCGACATCGAATTCAAGTACGCCTGGGACTGGGGCGAACTCGAAGGCATCGCCAGCCGTGGCGACTTCGACCTCAAGCAGCACAGCAAGTACAGCGGCAAGGAGATCAAGTACTTCGACGAGGAGACGAAGGAGAGCTACGTCCCCTACGTCGTCGAGCCGGCCAGCGGCGTCGACCGCGGCTTCCTCGCCTTCCTCACCGATGCCTACGAGGAGCAGGCCGACAAGGAAGAGATCCGTACCGTCCTGCATCTCCACCCGGCCATCGCGCCCATCAAGGTGGCGGTGCTGCCGCTGAGCAAGAAGGACACGCTCACCCCGCTCGCGCGGGAGATCCACGCCACGCTGCGCAAGCACTGGTCCAGCCAGTACGACGACACGCAGTCCATTGGGCGCCGCTATCGTCGCCAGGACGAGGTCGGCACGCCGTTGTGCGTCACCGTGGACTTCGAGTCGCTCAACGACAAGCAGGTCACCATCCGCGAGCGCGATAGCATGGCCCAGGTACGCCTGCCCATCGCCGACCTCGTGCCCGCGGTGCGCGAGAAGTTGGGGCTGTAACACCCTTGTCATGCTGGCCCCCTTGGGCGCAGAATCTCGCCAGCGTAACCACGCCCCCGTGGTGTGGGGCGAGCAGGGAGGCGTCATGGGTCGTCTGGTGGACTACCGCGGGCGGATGCTGAACCACGTCGAGATGCTCTATCAGCCGGGGGAGCGTCGCCTGGCAATCAAGGCGCTCGAGGCGCTCGGCTGCAAGGTCGCGGGCGCAGACAAGCCGACGATGATCGGCTTCGTCGCCCTTGATGGCGAGGACTCGGTCAACAACGTGCTCTACGCCTCCGAGGTCGCGCCGGAGCAGTGGGCGCTCGAACAGGCCATCAAGCGCGCGACGCAGAGCAACGCTGACCTCGCGAAAGCCTACGCCGTCTACCAGAACCGCTATCGCCACCGTCCGCACGGCATCGCCCACTTCGGCATCCGCTACCCGTCGTACGCCAAACTCGAGGCGGCGCTGGTGCATCTCGAGAAGCGCCTCGACCCCGAGTTGCGCGGGCGCTTCACGGTCACCCACGTCTATCGTCCGGCCGACGCCGATAGGCGCACGGATACGCTCATCCAAGCCTTCGTGGCTACGGACATCATCGCCTCTGGGCTGTTCGCCTTCGGCCAGTTGATCGAGTTGCAGGCGCAGGAGTTGGAGAAGAACGAAACGCGTGCCAGAGCGGCATGACCTGATTGTCACCTCCTTTGCTATACTTGTCCACGACTCGTCGAGGTGACCAGTGCCTTCCCCGCTCTCCGACATGGCTCGCTTTGCTCCTGCGTGCCGCGAAGTGGCCTTCCTCGAAGACTTCTTCGCCCGACTACGAAAGGCGGAGAAGAACGGCGACTTCTCGCTGGTGCGAGCACTCGTCGCCGACGACGCCATTCTGCGCACGAGCGGCGCGGTCGAGCCGGGCGCCGATGCCGTCATGGCCTTCCTCCAAGTGATGGCGAAGAACCGCTGGCGCATCGCCATCGTCGGGCCGAAGGGCGGCCTCATCAGCGTGCTCGTCAGCCCCCTAGCCAACGACGGCAGCATCGGCCAGAGCCACGAGCAGGTCTACCACATCAACCACGACAAGTTGGTTGAACTCATCGCCATCGGGCGGACGCCGGACATGGTCTACCGCCCGCGCAGCCAGCCCAACTAGCACCCTTGTCACTCTGAGCGATTCGAGCCGGAGCCCTGAGTCTGAGAAGGGGAAGAGTCCCTCCGAGGGTTTCATGCAGCACGCCGTCGCCGCGCCAGTCACCCGCCGGCTCTCGCCGCTGCGCCTCTCCCGACGACACGCTCTCGAAATCGCAGCGCTCCTGGCACTCCTCACGGCAGTTGCCTTCTCGACCTTCAACGCCCTCACGACTGACCGCGCGCCCTTCGATCTGCCGCTCACGCGACAGTTGCAGCGCATCGAACTCGGCCCCTTCGGCCAGGCGATCTTTGGGGTGGGCCTACGCGGCGTAGCCGGAGCGTTGGTGGTCATCGTAGCTGCATGGCTGTGGCTGCGACGCAGGCGCGTCGAGGCGGTGATGGTCGCGCTCTTGCTGGTCGCCTCGTCGTCGAGTTTCGTCCTGCGCGCGCTCTACGACCGTCCTCGCCCCGCCATCGACCTCGTCACCGTGCATGGCGGGCCTCAGGGCGCAGGCTACCCGAGCGGCACCGCGCTCCACTACATGCTCTTCGGCGGATTCATGGTCTATCTGCTGCCGAAGGTGGTTGCCTCTCGTCGCTGGGTAGCCATCGCCAGGTGCTGCACGATCCTCATGGTCATCGTGATCGGCGCATGGCTCGTGCACGAAGGCCGCCACTGGCCCAGCGATGTCATCGGCGGCTATCTATACGGGCTGATCTTCCTGGCCGTGTTCGTGAAAGCCTACCCCGTGGCGAAGCGGTTGGAGGCGCCCATCGTGAGCGTAGTGAACCGAATGAGTGCACGGTTGCCTCATCCGGTAGGGGTGACCGGCCGGTCGCCCCTACGCCCCGATGTCGACCAGCCCGCAACGGCGAGGCGCTGACGTGCGCATCGTCCACTTCTCCGATCTCCACATCGGCGTCGATGCCTACGGACGGCCTGTGGTCGAGCGTGACCTTGCCGCCTTGCCCGAGTGGTTCGCCCCCGGCGAGCCGCGCGAGGCCTACCTCGGCCACTCCACGCGCCTCGTCGACTTCCTCTGCGCCTTCGACGAATTGATCGCTTACGCTACCGCCGACCAGGTCGACCTCGTGCTCTTCAGCGGCGACGCCTACAAGAGCCGCGAGCCGTCGCCGACGCACCAGCGCGAGTTCGCCAAGCGCGTGGCGCGGCTGGCGGCGAAGGGCGTGCCGGTCTTCCTGCTCGCGGGCAACCACGACCTGCCGCACGCCGCGTACAAGGCGGCCGCCATCGAGATCTTCCAAACGCTCAGCGTGCCCAGTGTGACCGTCGCCGAAGTTCTGCGCGTCTATCGTGTCACCATGCGGAGCGGGCCTCTGCAGGTGCTGGCCCTTCCGTGGGTGCGCCGCAGCGCCTTCCTGGCCCGCGACGAGGTCCGCAACCTGCCCTATCCCAAGCAGCGCGACCTGATGGAGCAGAAGATCGGCGAACTGCTGCAGGCCCAGGCCGAGACACTCGACCCGTCACTGCCCGCCGTGCTCTCAGCGCACGTCTCGCTCGACACCGCCAAATTAGGCACCGAGCGCTCGATGATGATTGGCGACGACCACATCGTGCACCAGAGCGCGCTGACATCGCTGCCCGTCGAGTACATCGCGCTGGGGCACGTCCACCGGCGCCAGGAGTTGGCGCAGCGCCCGTGGACCGTCTACCCCGGCAGCCTCCAGCGCGTGGACTTCGGCGAGGAGGACCACGAAGCCAAGGGCTTCTATGTAGTCGACCTCGACCCAGCCGCGCGACAGGGTGAGCGCGTCCGATCGGTCACGTTCCACCCCGTGGCCGCGCGGGCATTCGTGACCGTCGACGTGAAGGTGGCCGAGGGTGACAGCGACCCAACAGGACTGGCTATTCGTGAGATCGAGCGCGCGCCGGTGAAAGATGCCATCGTGCGGGTGCGCGTCAAGTTGCCAGCGTCAGCAGAGCCCGCGCTGCACGACCGCGAGATTCGCCAGGCGCTCGACGCGCACGGCGCGCACTCGATCGCCTCCGTCACCAAGGATGTCGAGCGGCCGAACCGCGTGCGCCTCGCCGGCGCTGGCACAGAGACGCGCCAGCCCAGCGAGTTGCTCCAGGCCTATTTCGAGACGCGAGGCACACCGCCCGACCGCGCCGCGAAACTGACCTCGTACGCGCAGCGCCTCATGGAAGAAGAGGCAGCGGAAGAGTAGGAGGGAACTACTTCCACTCCCAGATCTTGCCTAGCGTCTTGCCCGTCGCGTCAACCTCGTACTCGAAGAGGCCCACGATGCTGTTGAGCCGGGCCAACTTTGGCGACATTGTCATATAGACGAGCGAGCCGCGCCAGGAAACGCCGCCATTCTTCGTCATCTTGCCCACCCCATGCCCCTTCCAGGATGCCCCTTCGCCGTCTTTGGTCATGAGGATTCCCTGGCCCGTGCCGCGGAGCAGCCCATCGGGGCCCATGGTGGCGACATAGGTCCCGACGTCGCTGCTTTCCATGCCCAGCACCTTGCCCTGCGCCTGGAAGGACACCTCCATGCTCGGCATCCCGTCTCCTGGGAGCACACGCCGTCCGATCGTTTGCCCGGTCTCCTCGCCGATCTTTTCACCTAGCATTACAGCCTCCTTGGGGTTTTCGACGCCGCCAGTCTAGCAAAGGTGCCGCAGCGCAAGCAGCATCGCCTCTTGATACGAGGCGAAGCGCCGAGCGGATCAGCGGGGCAGCGTGGCCAGCCAGCGCGCGATGGCGTCCGCGATAGCGCCCGGCTGCTCGAGCACCATCAGGTGGCCGAGGCGCGGCAGGACGACCATTGTGGCGTGCGGCGCGAGTCCGTGCATCCGCTTATGCGCATCGAGCAGCATATCGCGGTCGCCGGTGATGAGCGCGATGGGGCAGCCAGTCTCCGCGAAGCGCGCCTCGTTGCTCCACTGCGACATCGCCGCCATGTCGGCAAGTTGCGACTCCAGCGGTATGCGCGCGCGGTAGTCGCGAAGCGCTTTAAGCACCGGCAGCGTAGCGTCCTCCGACGCCTCGGCCGTTTGCTCTTTGATGCGCTTGAACTCAGAGAGATTCCCGCGCCAGTGCTCGATCTGTTCCGGCTTCGTGCCGAACTTGAGCGACGTGCTGATGAGCGCCAGCGCCCGCACCTGGCTCGGGTAGGCGAGCGCGTAGTCCTGAGCGATCGCGCCGCCGAACGAGTGGCCAATGAGCACGATGCGCTCAAGATCAAGAGCATCGGCGAGCGCTTTCACGAAGTCGCGGCAGTGCTCGATGCGTTCGCAGGCTGGCCCTTCGCTGTCGCCGTGTCCGGGCAAGTCGATCGCGATCGGCGTGTGCGCCGCGGTGAAGCGCTCCAGCAGAGGACGCCAGATAGTGCGGTCGAATGAGGACGAGTGGACGAAAAGGAGCGGAAGGCCCTGCCGCCGCGATGGAGCGACGGGGCAATCGTAGGCGATCAGACGCCCGCCGAGGCGGAGCGTCTTCGGTCGTGATTGGTCAGCAGGAGCCACGGCGCAAAGGGCAGAAGCGCCCCGACGCTCGTCGGGGCGCTTCTGCTTGCCTACTGATCGATCCAGACCGCTTCTAGGCGCTGGGCGCTCGTCACGGAGAGCAACGGGACGATGTAGCCCTTGACCTCTGGCCGCGTGCCGCGCACGTTGGCCGACCAGAAAATGATCACGCTCGGGAAGTCGGTCAATTCGATCTGCTGCACCTGCCAGAGCATGGCCTTGCGCTTGGCCACGTCAAGTTCCGTGTCCTGGTCCCGGAGCAGCTGATCAACAGTCGCATTCGAGTACTTGCCGTAGTTGGTCGTGCCACCGGTGATAAGAATGGCGTTGTACTGGTCCGACGGATCATCGATAGAGACACCGGGTGTCTCGTGAGCGACGTCGAACGAGCCGCTAAGGCGCTTCGAGGTGAAGTCTGCGGTCGTTTGCGGCGCCGCCTTGACCTGCAACCCGAGTTCGCCGAGCACGGTAGCCATGAGGTCGCCGAGCGGGCCGAAGAACGTGGAGAAGGCCAGTTCGAAGTTCACCAACTTCGGGTCGATTCCTGCGTCCTTGAACTTCTGCTGCGCGATGGCGACGTCTTTGGCGTGATCAGAGTTGTAGCCCGGTAGCTTGGTCAGTTCCTCGGGTGGCAGGCCCCACTGGCCACCGTTGACGGGCGACACGAGCGGCGGCGCAGGCCGGAAGTTCTGCCCGCCGTTGTACACCCCGGCGATCTTGTCCTTGTCAAGGCCGATGGCGATCGCCTGCCGGAAGGCGGTGTTGTTGAACGGCGCCTTCTGCATGTTGAAGCGCAACTGGTGCGGCGAGGTGAAGCGGAGCACCAGGTTCGCATTCGGGATGTCCTTCTTCAACTGGTCGAAGGCCGCGGTCATGTAGTCGGCGTCGTTGTAGCAGCCGCATTGCGTGCGCCCGGTACGGAAGGCAGAGAGCGCGAGTGCCGGGTCGCCGATGATCGTGTATGTCACACCGTCGAGGTAGGGTAGCGCTGTGCCGGAGGCATCCTTCAGGTAGTAGTTCTTGTTCTTGACGAACGAGGTCGCCGTGTTCGCCTTGAAGTCGCTCAACTGGAATGGCCCGGTGGCAATGGCCGTCTTCTGCCAGGCTGTCATGTCCGGCTGGGCCGCGGGGTACATGAGCATGAACGGGCTGGCGACGTTGGCGAGGAAGGCGTTGCTCGCCTGCTTCAGCGTGACGACGAAGGTATAGTCGTCAGGCGTAGCCATGCTAGCAATAATTGCGAGACGCTCGCGATTGAAGGTGTACTTCGGGTCGCTGGCGCGTGTGAAGTTGTAGATCACGTCCTTCGACGTGAACTGCGTGCCGTCGTGCCACTTTACGTCCTTGCGCAGGTTGAACGTGATCGTCTTGCCATCCGCGCTGGCCGTCCACGACTGCGCCGTGTCGCCCTCGATCTTCGAGAGGCTGTCGCGCTGGAAGCGGATGAGGTTGCTCAGGATCTGCTGCGTGTAGATCGTCGAGAAGCCGCCGCGTGCGTCGTACGTGTCCCAGATGACGGTGTCGCTGGGCAACCTGGCCTGGAGCACGCCGCCCAGCTTGGGCTTCGGCGCGGGCGTCGCGGTCGGCGCCGACGTAGCCGTCGGTGCGGGCGTCGGCGCAGCCGTGGCCGCTCGTGTCGCCGTGGTAGCCGCGCTGGTGGCAGCGGGCGCGGTTGTTGCCGCTGGCTTCGTGGTCGGCGTTGGCGTGTTGTCGCTGCTGCCGCACGCGGCGATGACCATAGCCAGCGCAACGAGCGCCCCGAAGACCGCTGCAAGTCTCTTCAGATTGTGCTTCATATGGACCTCCTGTCCTTGAGCCTCTTGGCTTGTTCCTGTGTTTACGTTCGTCGGACCGGCCGGAAGTACGGCATCGTCAGGTCATCGTTGATCTTCTGAAACACCACCTCGACGTCCATGCCCACGCGCACATCCTCGGGCTTGCACTCGAGGACCGTGCTCGTCAGCCGCACCTCCGGCGCATCGGCAAGTTCGACGAGGGCGACCGCGAGCGGCAATTTATCAGCGAACCAGGGATGCAACGGGTGCCGCAGCACGACGTAGGAGAAGATGCGCCCCTTGCCGCTCATCTTGCGCCACGCCAGGTCGTGCGAGTTGCACCGATGGCAGACACGCTGCGGGTACCAGACATAGCCTTTGCACGCGTTGCAGACAAGTATTTGCAATTCGTGGCGCTTGCACGCCTCCCAGAAGGGTTTGGTCTCCTCGCGATCAAGGTTGGGCAGCGGACGCGTGATGGTAGTCATCGCATCACTTCCGCAGCACCAGCGTGCAGTACATCGCGCCGCCCTGGCCGCCGATTACACCGATCTCGGCATTTTTGACCTGCGCCTTCCCCGCCTGACCGCGCAGTTGGCGCACCGAGTCGCAGATGTGGTTCATGCCCTGGAGATAAGCCTGCGACAGCATCCCCCCACTCGTGTCCACGGGCAGTTCGCCGCCTACCTCGATGCGGCCGTTCTCCACGAATGACCCGCCCTCGCCCTTTTTGCAGAAGCCATGGTCTTCGATGGTTTGCAGCACCATGAAGGTAAAGCCATCGTAGGTCTGGAAAAAGTCAGCGTCCTTCTGGCCGATGCCCGCCATCGCGTAGGCGCGCGGCGCGGCGTCGACCGCCGAGGTCTGCAGGAAGTTCGGGTCCTGGGCCCAGTACTGCGTGCGCCTACCAGCGGCGTAGCCAAAGCCCATCACATAGACAGGCGTCTGCCGGAGCGTCTTGGCCTCCTCGGCGCTCGTCACGAGGTACGCCGCCGCGCCGTCGTTGATCACGCAGCAGTCGAGCAAGTGCAGCGGCTCGGCGATATAGCGCGACGACAGATGGTCTTCGAGCGTGATCGGCTTAGTCATCACCGCGTTGCCGTGGAGGATGGCGTGCTTGCGGTGCGCGACAGCGACCGCGCCGAACTGCGCCTCGGTGGTGCCGTACTCGTGCATGTGGCGCCGCGCGAGCATCGCGAGGTGCGCCGGCTGGCCGAACCAGCCGTACGGCGTCTCGAAGTCGTGCTTGTTCGGACTGGCATCGTGCAGGTCACCGGGGTTCTGGTTCTGCGAGCCCCACGTGAGGCCGTGCCAAACGAGCACGCGGCGGCAGAGTCCTGCGTTGATCGCCTGCGCGGCCAGACCCGCGGCCATGTTCATGCACGCGCCGCCGCCCGCTGGCGCCGATGAGACATACGAGATGTCGCGCGGGCCGTAGTTGCGGTTGAAGTCGTCGACGGTGACACCGCGGCTGCCGCTGCCGCTCACCTGGACGACGCCATCGATGTCCTTGGGCGACACCCCAGCGTCGGCGCACGCCTTCTCGATAGCCTCGAAGACGAGCGCCTCGAGAGGCTCGTTGCCCTTACGGACGTAAGCCGTCTCGCCTATGCCGGCGATGGCCGCCCTGTCGCGCAGGTCTACAGGACGCAAGTTGTGTGGCCCTCCAGCCAATCGTTCGCCCGAGGCGAACGGCGTTAGCGGCGATTATCCCGATACGGCCTCTTGACGCGGCATTGGCATGTTCTCGGTTGGGAACCCCAACGAACGGAGTACGTCCGCTGTGTTCTGTCCCGATGTAAACGATTGCAGCCGCGACACGGTCGGCACACTGGCCAAGCGGACGAGCGGCCCTGCTTGGGTGAACTCGCCGAAGGTCGGGTGCGTACCCGTGAGATGACCGACAGCCTCGCGCATGTTGTCGTTCTGGAAGAGCATCGCACCGAAGTCCTCGTGCGCAACGACGCAGGCGACATCCAGCGGCGTCAGCAGGCGCTCCCAGTCGGTGGCAGGCTTTGTCTTGAACAGTCCCGCAAGCAGGGCGATCAGCGCCTCGTCGTTGGCGGCTCGCGCCTCGAGTGTGCGGAACCGATCGTCGCGCAGCCACTCAGCCTTGCCGGTCGCCTTGCAGAAGGCCTCCCACTCGCTCTCGAGGGGCGCGGCCAGGAAAACCCAGCCTTCGGATGCCGGGTAGAGGCGGTAGAGCGCGTTGAGGCCGTGCTGGCCCTTATCGGCGATGCGACGCGTCGGCATGCCCGCGTAGCGGATGAAGTCGTCGGAGTGCAGATAGGCAGCCGCACTCAGCATCCGCGACTCGATGCGCTGGCCCTTGCCCGTACGATCGCGCTGGTAGAGGGCCATGAGCATCGCCGTGGCCGTCGTCACACCCGCCCCGAGGTCGGAGGTGAAGTGGATGACGGGCGGATTGCCCTTGCCCGCTTGCGCCACCGTGCCGCCCATGAGCGCAGTCACTACT